>DASURM010000285.1:0-10886 GCA_036280035.1 Burkholderiaceae bacterium
CCAGATCGACCTCGGGTTCGACCACTTCGTTGGCCGGCGCCTGCTCGAGCAACGCCGGCGGCATGGCTTCGCGGTCGTCGCGCCAAGGCCCGATTGCCGCGGCGATGCGAAACGGCACCTCTTCCTTCGCGATGCCGAACAGGCTGCCGGCCAGCGCGCGATTCCACAGCAGGCCGACCAGCACCGGCCAGTCGTGGCCCTTGACGCGCTCGAACAGCAGGCACTTGCCGCCCTCGAAGCGCCTGGCGACGCCGGCCAGTTCGTGCCGCGGGTCGACCTCGGTATGCACGCGAAGCAGTTGGCCCGTCTTGTCGAGATGCTCGATGCACGCACCGAGGTCGACCAGCGGATGCGGCGCTCGCGCGTTCGCGGTCGGGCGGTGCGGTGCAGTCTTGCGCGCGCGGGCCATGGTCGTCGAGAGCGCGCTCAGCCCGCTTCGACTCCGGCGTGGGCCAACGCCGCGAGGTGGCGCGTGCCACGCACGAGTTCCGGCGCTGGTGCAGCGCTCAAGTGCGGCCGCACCCGACGCAATTGCTCCACCAACTTGGCCGCCGGCGCCGGCAGCATGCCGTGGCGACGGCGGAACACGGTCAGCCGGCGCGGCGCCACCAACTCGGGCAGCGGCAGCGCGTCGATCGAACCGGCAGCGCGCTCGGCCTCGCAGATCGGCTCGGCCATCCAGCACAGGAACCCGGCGTGCACGATCAGGCTCTTCAGCATGGTGATCGAACGCGTCTCGATCACCACGTTGGGCAGCGGCAGGCCGTGCGCACGCAGCACCTGCTGCAGATGGTCGAACGGCTCGGTGCCGCGCGGCGGTACGGCCCATTTCTCGGCCAGCGTGTCGGCCAGTTTCAGGCCCGGCCTGCGCCGCAGCGGATGCGCCGACGCGGCGACGATGCTGCTGCGGTCTTCCCACTGGCAGTCGGCGATGGCGCAGACCTCCGGGTCATCGTCGTCGGTGGGCCGCACGACATCGAGCGCGAGGTCGATCTCGTGGTTGGCCAGCGCGTGCGACAGTCGATCCGATACGCCTTCGACGACATAGGCTCGCAGGTTGGGCCAGCACTCCAGCGTGCGCGCCAGGGCCAGCGGCAACACCCCGCTGGCCGCGCTGCCGATGGCGCCGACGCGAATCGTGCCCTTGGCCAGGCCGCGCAGGGCCTGGATCTCCTCGTCGGCGATGTCGGCTTGATGCTGCAACAGCCTGGCGTGCGGCAGCAGCGCTTCACCGATTGCGGTGAGCGACATGCCCTTGGTCTGCCGGTCGAACAGCGGCGCGCCGATCTGCAGTTCGAGGCGGCGGATGGTGCGGCTCAGCGCCGGCTGCGTCAGGTGCAGCGCCTGCGCCGCGCGCCCCAGGCTGCCATGAGTCACCACCGCCAGGAATGCGTTGAGTTGCCGCCCGTCGAAAGCCATGCGCGAACGTAATGGCTTCGGCGCGAAAAGGCAATTTGCAAGCAAGCCGGAATTCAACAAACTTGATTCAACGCAGGCATCGATGGGTCGCTAGGGAAAGCCCGTAGGCCAAGGTCTGCGCGATTCCCCTAACCGCGTCGGCGGGCGTTTCTGCGGGCGCGTTGAACGACAATCGCGCCGCATCGAAAGTCCCGCGCCGAAATTCCAAGGAGACACGCCAATGAGCAAACCCCTGACCCGCCTTGCCGCGACGCTGACCAGCGCGCTGGCCGCCACCGTGTTCGCCGGCAGCGCCGCTGCGCAGCAGGTGGTGTTGAAGGTGCACCACTTTCTGCCGGCCACCTCGAGCGCGCAGGTGCGACTGATCCAGCCGTGGTGCGACAAGATCGCCAAGGAGTCGGGCGACAAGCTGAAGTGCCAGATCTACCCGTCGATGCAACTCGGCGGCACGCCGCCGCAGCTGTTCGACCAGGCGCGCGACGGCGTCGCCGATATCGTGTGGACGGTGCCCACCTATGCGGCCGGCCGCTTCACCAAGGCCGAGGTGTTCGAGCTGCCGTGGATGGCCGTCACCGCCAAGGCCTCGAGCCAGGCGCTGTGGACCTACACGCAGAAGTACGCGATGGACGAATTCAAGGGCACGCACCTGCTGTGGATGCACATGCACGACGGCGCGCTGTTCCACTTCACCTCCAAGCGGCCCAAGACGCTCGAGGACATGAAGGGCCTGAAGATCCGCGCCGCCACGCGCAGCAACTCGCACATGATCACCGCGCTGGGCGCCACCCCGGTGCAGATGCCGCTGCCCGGCGTGCCCGACGCGCTGTCCAAGGGCATCGTCGACGGCGCCTCGGTGCCGTGGGAAGGCACGCCGGCGATCAAGCTGACCGAGATCGCGAGCTACGCGCTCGACGTGCCGCTGGGTTCGCCGCGCATCTCCAACACCATCTTCGCGTTCACGATGAACCAGGCCAAGTACGACGGCCTGCCGGCCGATCTGAAGAAGGTGATCGACGACAACAGCGGGCTGGCCGCCTCGGCCTGGGCCGGCGAGGTCGGGTTCGACGCCATCGTCGAGCCGTTCAAGAAAGCTGCCATCGCGCGCGGCAACACGCTGGCGTACCTCACCGACGCCGAATACCAACGCTGGGTCAAGGCCACCGAGACGGTGGACGACCAGTGGGTCAAGGAGGCCGCAGCCAAGGGCGCCGATGGCCGCAAGCTGATCGAGGAAGCCAAGGCGCTGATCAAGCAGTACGGCAAGTGATGCCACCACCCCGGCGCGAGCCGGGGTGGTGCGATCGATCCGATGGTTCACCCTGGGCCGCGATCGGCGGCCCTGCTGTCATCATCCGCCCTCCATGAACGACACCGCCTCCGCGGGCGCGCCGATGCGCGCCCTGCGTTTTGCCTGCGACGCGAGCGCAGGCATCGGCTGCCTCATGCTGATCGCGATGGCCACCGTCACGGTGGTCAGCGTGTTGGGCCGCGCGCTGTTCTCGAGCCCGATTCAGGGCGACGTCGAGTTGGTGCAGCTCGGCTGCGCGGTCGTCGTGGCTTCGTTCCTGCCGTACACCCAGTTCCGCCGCGGCAACATCATCGTCGACTTCTTCACCACTGGCGTCAGGCCGCGTACGCGCTCGGCGCTCGACGCTCTGGGCACGCTGCTGTACACGGTGATGATGGTGCTGATGTGCTGGCGCGTCGGCGCCGGTGGTCTGCAGGCGGTGGACACCCAGGAATCCTCGCCGCTGATGGCGATCCCGATCTGGATTCCCTACATGCTGATGCTGCCCGGGCTGGCGCTCGGCGCCGTGCTCGGTGTCGTGCAGACGATCGCGCACCTGCGCGACGCGCGCCGTGGAGAGGTCCGATGAGCACGATGTCGATCGGCTTGTCGATGTTCGGCGCGATGCTGGTGCTGATGGCGCTGCGCGTGCCGATCTCGGTATCGATGTTCATCCCGGGTGCGGCCGGCTACATCGCGTTGTCGGGCTGGCCGCATCTGCTGGCGCATCTGAAGGGCGCGGTCTACGGCCGCGTCTCGGCGTACGACCTGTCGGTGATCCCGCTGTTCATGCTGATGGGCGCGCTGGCGGTCAACGGGGGGCTGTCGAAGGCGCTGTTCGATTTCGCCAACGCGCTGCTCGGGCGCTTCCGTGGCGGCATGGCGATGGCCGGCGTGCTGGCCTGCGCCGCGTTCGGATCGATCTCGGGCTCGACGGTGGCGACCACCGCGACGATCGCTCAGGTGGCCTACCCGGAGATGCGTCGCCTGAAGTACTCCGGGCGGCTGGCCACCGCGGCGCTGGCCACCGGCGGCACGATGGGCATCCTGCTGCCGCCGTCGGTGACGCTGCTGGTGTACGCCATCCTGACGGAGCAGAACATCACCCGCATCTTCCTGGCGGCGTACGTGCCCGCGCTGCTGGCGGCGACGGGCTACATCGCGGCGATCGCAGTCTACGTGCGGCTGCGCCCCGAGCACGCGCCGATGGCGCAGGCAGTGCCGCATGGCGAGGTGCGGCGTACCGCGCTGCTGGTGTGGCCCATCGCGTTGATCTTCCTGGCCGTTTTCGGGGGCATCTACGGCGGCGTGTTCACACCCACCGAGGGCGCCGCGATCGGCACCATCCTGACCTTCGTGGCCACGCTGGTGAAGGGCGAGATGACGCGCGGCCGCTTCCTCGAGTCGGTGCGCACCACGGCGCAGACCAGCGGCATGATCTTCATGATCTTTCTCGGCGCCGACATGATCAATGCCGCGCTGGCGCTATCGCAACTGCCGGTGCAGCTGGCCGACGTGATCGCCGAGGCCAAGATCTCGCCGGTTGCGGTGATGGCCGCGATCATGATCTTCTACATCATCCTCGGCTGCGTGATGGACGAGATGAGCATGATCCTGCTCACCGTGCCGGTGGTGTTCCCCGTCATCCTCGGGCTCGACTTCTACGGCCTGAATGCGGCCGACAAGGCGATGTGGTTCGGCATCCTGATCCTCACGGTGTGCGAGATCGGCATGATCTTTCCGCCGGTGGGCCTGAACGTCTACGTGATGAACGGGCTGGCCAAGGACGTGCCGATGATCGAGACCTACAAGGGCGTCGTGCCGTTCCTGACCACCGACTTCATCCGTCTGGCGCTGCTGATCGCGTTCCCCGGCATCACGCTGTGGCTGGTGCACCGCGTGACCGGTTAGGGCCTGTACAGACTGCGGATGCTTCTCAATTTCGCCGACGTGAGACGCCGCGCGCGGCAGCGCCTGCCGCGCTTCGTGTTCGACTATGTCGACGGCGCCGCCGAGGACGAACGCTGCCTGCAGCGCAATCTGGCCGAGCTGGAGCGCCTGCATCTGCTGCCCACCTGCCTGCGCGATACCGCGCGAGTGGACACCACCGTCGAGGTGTTCGGCACGCGCTGGGCGGCACCGATCGGCGTGGCCCCGGTCGGCTTGAACGGCCTGGTGCGACCGCGCGGCGACGTGCTGCTCGCGCGAGCGGCGGCCGCCGCGGGGCTGCCTTTCGTGTTGTCGACGGCATCGAACTCGCGCATCGAAGCCGTTCGCGAGGCGGTGCGCGAGGCCGGGGGTGCGACCGGGGTCATGTGGTTCCAGCTCTACGTGATGTCCGAACGCAGCATCGCCGAGCAGATGGTGCGGCGCGCCCGCGCCGCCGGCTGCCACGCTCTCGTGCTGACGGTGGACGTGCCGGTCAGCGGATGGCGCGAGCGCGACGTGCGCAACGGCTTCCAGGTACCGTGGCGGCCCGGCGTCGCCACCGTGCTCGACGTGGCCACGCGCCCGCGCTGGTTGCTCGGGCAGTTGCGTCACGGCACACCGAGCTTCGTCAACCTCACCGAGCAAGAGGGCGTGGCCAGCGCGCAAGCGCAGGCGGCGATGCTGGCGCGAACGATGGACCGGCAGCTGACCTGGGAGTCGCTCGGCTGGCTGCGCCGGCTGTGGGACGGCCCGCTCGTGCTCAAGGGCGTGCTGCACCCCGACGATGCGCGCCGGGCGCTCGTGCACGGCATCGATGCGCTGATCGTATCCAACCACGGCGGTCGACAGCTCGACGCTGCGCCTGCGACCATTGCCACGCTGCCGCCGGTGCTCGACGCGGTGGGCTCGCGCATTCCGGTGTTCGTCGACGGCGGCATCCGGCGCGGCAGCGACGTGGCGAAGGCGCTGGCGCTCGGCGCGCGCGCTGCGTTCGTGGGGCGAATGCCGGTGTTCGGGCTCGCCTGCGATGGCGAGGCGGGCGCTCGCGCGGTGCTGCAACGCCTGCGCGAGGAACTCGAACGCACGCTGACGCTGATCGGTGCGGCCGACATCGCGGCGATCGAACGCGGCCACGTCGTCGCGGCGCCGGCGCGCTGAACGCTCAGCCGCGGGCCGACGATCTACCGCCCGCGCTTCACCAGCGCCACCGCCAGCGCCACGCCGATCACGGCGAACAGCGCCAGGCTCCAGTACTCGTAAGGCAGGCCGAACAATCGCACCGAGGCGTCGGCACACGAGGCGGTGGCCGCGAACACCTGCGGCAACCACGCGTCGAGCTGCGCGCCAGAGATGATGCGGTCGGCCAGAGTGAGGTTGCACGACGTCGAGTGCGCCGCCACCACGTGCTGCCACAGCGCCGCGGCCACGCCGAGCGCGGCCAGCACGATGCCCAGCGTCGCCGCGACGCGGCGGCCGGTTCGCGTGGTCCACAGCAGCCCGAGCAAGCCGACCAGCACCAGCACGGCGAAGATGAGCCGCTGCAGCACGCACCAGGGGCAAGGCTGCACGTCGAATACATGCTGGCTCACCAGCGCGGCAGCGATCGCCCCGAGCGACGCCAGCAGCGTGAACCCGAAGACCGCGCGGCTCATTCGGGCCTCGGCGGCGTGGCGCCACCGGCGGCGCGCATGGCGGCGGCGCGCGGGCTCACACCACTTCGGCGATCAGCTCGATCTCGACGCAGGCGCCCAGCGGGATCTGCGCGACGCCGAACGCCGAACGCGCGTGCGCGCCGGCGTCGCCGAACACCTCGCCCAGCAGCTCCGAGGCGCCGTTGATCACCAGGTGGTGTTCGGTGAAAGTGGGCGCGCTGTTGACCAGGCCGAGCAGCTTGACGACGCGCTTGACCTTGCCCAGGTCGCCCAGCGCCGCGTGCAGCGTGCCCATCAGCTCGATTGCCACCGCCCGCGCGGCAGCCTTGCCTTCGGCGGTGGTCACATCGTTGCCGAGTTGACCGACCCAGGGCTTGCCGTTGCGCCGGGCGATGTGGCCCGAGAGGAAGAGCAGCGAGCCGGTGCGCACGAAGGGCACGTAGGCCGCAGCGGGCGTGGCCAGCGGCGGCAGGGTGATGCCCAGCGCTTGAATTCGGTCGTAAGCGGACATGAGGCGGCTTCGCAACGAGAAGGGGCGGCCATGGTACCGCGCGGTCGGCGCTTCTCTTGCGGCTTGTCCTGGGTCATGCCCCATAAGCTGCGAATGAGACATATTGCTATTCAACATCATTGCCCACAGGGTTAATCGCCGCAAAGCCTCGGGATCGACGTCGTGTCGACGCGCGGTTCGAGGACCGTTCCGATGAACACACACCCGAATCGCCGTGCGCTGCTGCGCGGCTTTGCAGTCGGTGCGCTGGCGCAGGTTCCGGCGCTGCATGCGCAGCCGGCCAGGCGCGCCAAGCTCGTGCTCCCGGGGCCGTTCGCGGGCGTGTCGAACCCGCCGATCCGCATCGCCGATTCCGGTGCGCTGCGCGACGTCGCCGACAGCGTCGAGTTCGTGACCTGGAAAGACCCCGATCACCTGCGGGTGCTGGCGATCGAAGGCGGCGCCGGCGACGCCACGCCGCATCCGGTGTGGCAGTGCGGCCTCAGGCCCTTCTTCATCGCCGCCGCGCTGGCCGCGCTGATCGCGGTGGCACCGTGGCTGGCGTGGCTGGCCGGGTGGCCCCAGGCGTTGCCCGCGAGCGCGTGGCTGCCCGCGACGCAGTGGCACGCCGCGATGCTGCTGGTGGGCATGGGGATGGCCGCGGTGGCGGGGTTCCTGCTCACGGCGATCCCGGAGTTCACCAGCACACCGGGCTTCACGCCGCGACAGATCCGCCTGGGGACCTGGCTGTGGTTGCTGGGCTTCGTCGGCGACGGCATCGCGCAACGCGCCACATTGGCGAGCGCCGCCGTCGCGTGGATTGCCTTCCTGGTCTGGTTGCTCGGCCTGGTGTGGCCAAGGGCGTGGCGGCAATCGGGCGGCCGCACGTGGGCTTCGTCTGGAGCGTGGCCGCGGTCGGCGTCTGTGCACTCGGCTGGCACGTCGATCTGCTGCTCGGGCGCGCCGCCGGCCGGTGGCTGGAGGCCGCACTCGGCGCGTACATGGCGCTGATGGTGCTGTCGATGAACCGCATCTCGATGAACGTCGTCAACACCGCGCTCAACGAGGCCCGCGCGGCCGGGCACGGCGCGCTCACCGACATCTACCTGGCGCGGCCGTCGCGGCGCAACCTCGCGGTGACGCTGATCGCGGCGCACACGGTGGTGCAGTGGGCCTGGCCGCAGCATGCGTCGACCGGCTGGCTGGCGCTCGCGTCGTCGGCCGCGATGCTCAACCTGACCAACGATTGGCACGGCGGCCGGGCGCTGCTGCGCAAGTGGCCGCTCGTGCTCTACCTGGTGTACCTGGCGATGGCGGCGGGTTATGCGGTGTGGGGTGCGGGCGACCTGCTCGACGACCCGGTCATGCGCAGCGCCGGCCTGCACGTGCTGGCGCTGGCGGCCTTCGGACTCGGCACCTTCAACGTCTTTGCGATCGCCGGGCGCAACCATGTCGGGCTGCGGCTCGATCAGCGAGCGTGGGTGCCGGTGGCCGTGGGCCTGCTCGTCGCCGCCGCCGCGGCGCGCGGCGCGACGCCGTTCGAGTGGGCGCCCGGGTGGCTCGTGGTCGCCTCGGGCGTACCGTGGCTGGGCGCATTCGGGCTGGTGATGGTTCGACTGGTGCCGCTGTGGCTGGCCGCGCGCAGCGACGGTCGCGTCGGCTGCCAGGGGCCTCCGACCGTCGACGCGGAACACGACCTCTAGGAGCCCGCGCTCTGCCGCCCAGGCTCCTAGCCGCTACCGCGCACGCCTACACTGCGGTCGATGCGGGCATCGGGCGGCGACCCAGGGTGGCGATGGGCCACGGCGATGCTGACCTGGATCGGTGGCGTGGCGCTGCAATTGCAGCAGCCCTCGCTGTGGTCGACGCGGCTGAATCTCGCATGCGCGGCAGCCGGCGTCCTGGGTGTGACGCTGGCACTGATCTGGCGGCGGCGCGGGAGCCACCTGCTGTTGTGCGTGGCGCTGGCGCTGACGGCCTTCGGCACCACTGCGTGGCGGGCCGAGCAGCGTCTGGCGGCCCAGCTCTCGCCCGCGCTCGAGAGCCGCAATCTGCTGGCGACCGGCACCATCGATCGCATGCCGCAGCTCGCCAGCGACGGCGTGCGCTTCGTCTTCGCGGTGAGTTCGGCGTCGTTGGACGGGCACGCGGTGTCGCTGCCGCCGTTGCTCGCGCTATCGTGGTCGCGCACCGGCGACGACGGTTCGCTGGCCGCACCGCACGTCGACCTGCGCGCGGGGCAGCGCTGGCAGCTTCCGCTGCGCCTGCGCCGGCCGCACGCGGCGATGAATCCGCATGGCTTCGACGGCGAGTTGTGGCTGTTCGAGCAGGGCTTCGGCGCCACCGGCATCGTGCGCAACACCGTGGCCGGGCCACAGCCGCAGCAGCTCGGCGGCGGCGCGTGGCGGCCGATCGAGCGCACCCGGCAGGCGGTGCGCGACGCGCTGTTGCTGCGCGTGGGCGACGCGCGCATCGCCGGCGTGCTGGCCGCGCTCGCGGTCGGCGACCAGGCGGCGATCGCCCGCGACGACTGGGATCTCTTTCGCGATTCGGGTGTGGCCCACCTGATGAGCATCAGCGGCGTGCACATCACCATGTTCGCGTGGCTCGCCGGCGGCCTCGTCGCGTGGGGCTGGCGTCGCAGCGCCCGGGCGTGTCTATGGTGGCCGGCGCCGCAGGCCGGGCAAGCCGGCGGCCTGCTGGCGGCGGCGCTCTACGCGCTGCTGGCGGGCTTCGGCGTGCCCGCGCAGCGCACGCTGCTGATGCTCGCTGCCGCGGTGGCACTGCGCACGCGCGGAGCGCACTGGCCGTGGCCGCTGGTGCTGATGGCCGCGGCCGTCGCGGTGACCGCGGCCGACCCGTGGGCCCTGCTGCAGGCCGGGTTCTGGCTCTCGTTCGCGGCGGTCGGCCTGTTGATGGCCAGCGATCCGCTGCAGCCGGACGCGGCCCCTGTCGGCACGCTGACCCGCCTGCGCGCGGGGTTGCGCAAGCAGGCGATCGCCACGCTCGGGCTGGCGCCGCTGTCGCTGGCGTTCTTCCATCAGGTGTCGCTGGTTGGCTTTGTCGCCAACCTGGTGGCGATTCCGTGGGTGACGCTGATCGTCACGCCGCTGTCGTTGGCCGGGGTTGTGCTGCCCTGGTTGTGGCAGGCCGCAGCGGCGGCGGCAGCGACGCTGATCGGGTTGCTGCAGGCATTGACCGCATCACCCGCGGCGGTGTGGAGCGTGCCGGCGGCGCCGACCTGGGCGATCGTGGCGGGCCTGACAGCGGCGCTGCTCGGTCTGCTGCCGCTGCCGTGGCGGCTGCGCGCGTTGGCGCTGCCGCTGGCGGTGCCGCTGTTGCTGCCTGCGGTGACGCATCCAGTGCCGGGGCGCTTCGAGCTGATGGTGCTCGACATCGGGCAGGGCACCGCGGTGCTGGTGCGCACGCATTCGCACCTGCTGCTGTACGACACCGGGCCGGCCTATGCGCGCGATGCCGACGCGGGCCAGCGCGTCATCGTGCCGCTGTTGCGCGCCCGCGGCGAGCAACGCATCGACTTGCTGATGCTCAGCCATCGTGACAGCGATCACGTCGGCGGCGCCGGGTCGGTGGGTGCGGCCTTGCCGGTAGCGGGCTGGAGCACGTCGCTGGGGGCCGATCACCCGTTGCTCGCCGGCGTGTCTGCGCATCGGCGCTGTGACGCCGGCCAACGCTGGCAATGGGACGGTGTGGCGTTCGAGGTGCTGCACCCCGATGCGGCCGACTACGCCGCCGCGGCCACGCCCAACGCGATCTCGTGCGTGCTGCGAGTCAGCGACGCCGCGGGTCGCACCGCGCTGCTCACGGGGGACATCGAAGCCCCGCAGGAGACTGCGCTGGTGGCTCGCCTCGGGCCGGCGCTGCGCAGCACGTTGCTGCTCGTGCCGCATCATGGCAGCAAGACGTCGTCGAGCGACGCCTTCGTCGACGCGGTGCAGCCGCAGGTGGCGTTGGTGCAGGCGGGCTACCGCAGCCGCTTCGGCCACCCGGCGCCCGAGGTGGAGGCACGGTACCTGTCGCGCGGCATCATGCTGGTGCGCAGCGATCATTGCGGCGCGTGGAGCTGGAGCGATGCCGCGTTCGAGTG
>DASURM010000286.1:0-2225 GCA_036280035.1 Burkholderiaceae bacterium
GACGACCCGGCCCACTCCGGCGACGTGAAGTACCACATGGGCTTCAGCGCCGACGTGAAGACGCCGGGCCGCACCGTGCACCTCGCGCTCGCGTTCAATCCGTCGCACCTAGAGATCGTCAATCCGGTCGTGTGCGGTTCCGTGCGCGCGCGCCAGACGCACCGCCACGACGCGGCGCGCGAGCATGTCGTGCCGGTGCTCATCCACGGCGACGCCGCGTTTGCAGGCCAGGGCGTCAACATGGAGTTGCTCAACATGTCGCAGGCGCGCGGCTTCGCCGTCGGCGGCACGCTGCACATCGTGATCAACAACCAGGTCGGCTTCACCATCTCCGATCCGCGCGACGCGCGCTCGGCGCAGTACTGCACCGACGTCGCCAAGATGGTCAACGCGCCGGTGTTCCACGTGAACGGCGACGACCCGGAAGCGGTGCTGCTGGTCACCCGCCTCGCCTACGACTTCCGTCGCACGTTCAAGAAGGACGTGGTGATCGATCTGGTCTGCTACCGCCGCCACGGCCACAACGAGGCCGACGAGCCGGCGGCCACGCAGCCGCTGATGTACCAGGTGATCCGCGCGCGTCCGACCACGCGCGACCTGTACGCCAAGCGCCTCGCCGAACAAGGCGTCATCGCCGCCGATGACGCGCAGAAGCTGATCGACGCCTACCGCAACAAGCTCGAAGCCGGCGAGCCGGTGACCGAACTCGACCGCGACGCCAAGGACGCATTCGCCGTCGACTGGACGCCGTACGTCGGCGCCCGCCTCGACGAGGCGGCGGCGACCGGCGTCGACCGCAAGGCGATGGCCGCGCTGCTCGACACGATTCTCGACGTCGGCGCGGTCAAGCTGCATCCGCGCGTGGCCAAGATCTACGACGACCGCCACAAGATGGCGGCCGGCGCGCTGCCGATCGACTGGGGCTTCGCCGAAAACCTCGCCTACGCCGCGCTGATCAAGGACGGCTACGGCCTGCGCCTGGTCGGTCAGGATTCCGGCCGCGGCACCTTCTTCCACCGCCACGCCGTGCTGCACGACCAGGCCAGCGACCAGACCGTGCTGCCGCTGGCGCGGGTGCGCACCGACGTGCCGGTCGCGGTGATCGACTCGGTGCTGTCCGAAGAAGCGGTGATGGCGTTCGAGTACGGCTACGCCACCGCCGACCCGCAGACGCTGGTGATCTGGGAAGCGCAGTTCGGCGACTTCGCCAACGGCGCGCAGGTGGTGATCGACCAGTTCATCAGCTCGGGCGAGGCCAAGTGGGGCCGCCTGTGCGCGCTGGCGCTGTTCCTGCCGCACGGCTACGAGGGCCAGGGCCCCGAGCATTCCTCCGCGCGGCTGGAGCGCTACCTGCAGCTGTGCGCGCTGAACAACATGCAGGTGTGCGTGCCGACCACGCCGGCGCAGGCCTTCCACATGATCCGCCGGCAGATGCTGCGCCGCGCGCGCAAGCCGCTGGTGGTGATGACGCCGAAGTCGCTGCTGCGCCACAAGCACGCGGTGTCGACGCTGGACGATCTGGCCGAGGGCAGTTTCCAGCTGGTGATCGGCGACCAGCGCGGCGCGACCGCGAAGAAGGTGAAGCGCGTGGTGCTGTGCTCGGGCAAGGTCTATTACGACCTGGTCGAGGAAGCCGACAAGCGCGAGTTGAAGGACGTCGCCTTGGTGCGCGTCGAGCAGCTCTATCCGTTCCCGCGCACCGAGGTTTCCGCCGAACTGGCCAAGTATCCGGCCGCCAGGGAAGTCGTCTGGTGCCAGGAGGAGCCGAGGAACCAGGGCGCCTGGTTCCAGATCCGCCATCACCTGCAGGCTTGCGTCACCGACAAGCACAGCCTGTCCTATGCCGGCCGCGCGGGCTCGCCCGCGCCCGCCTGCGGTCACTACAGCACCCACGTCGCCGAACAGGCGGCGCTGGTCGAGCAGGCGCTGGTCGCCCCGGTCGGCGAAGCCTACGCCGCGGACTGAACCTGCCCGACGCAACCGACGAACGCCCTCCAAAGGACGCACCCCATGGCCATCGAAGTCAAAGTACCGGTCCTGCCCGAATCCGTCTCGGACGCCACCATCGCCACCTGGCACAAGCAAGCCGGCGCCGCGGTCAAGCGCGACGAGAACCTGGTCGATCTCGAGACCGACAAGGTGGTGCTGGAGGTGCCCTCGCCCGTCGACGGCGTGCTGAAGAGCATCGTCAAGAACACCGGCGACACCGTCACCAGCCAGGAAGT
>DASURM010000287.1:0-2125 GCA_036280035.1 Burkholderiaceae bacterium
CTAGTCACTCGCGCACCCACTTCTTGCGCCCGATGAGGCTCTGCGACAGCAGCACGGCAACCCGGTCGCCGCCTTCGAACGCGGCATCGAGCCCGGCGCCGACGATGGGCTCCACCTCGTCGGGCCGCGATGCGCGCATCACATGGATGCCCATCAGTTCCAGCGCCGTCTGCGTGGCCTTGCCCATCGGCGCCTGCCAGCGGTTGAACTCGGCATACTCGCCGCGCATCGTGACCAGTGCGAGGAACGGGAAGTCGGCGGCGGCGAGCAGCGAGAACATGTTGACGCAGTTGCCGACGCCGCTGCTTTGCATCAGCAGCACGGCGCGCTGCCCGCCGAGCCAGGCGCCGGCGCACAGCGCGACGCCTTCCTCCTCGGTGGTGAGCACCACATCCTCGATGTCGGGGTCGGCGGCCGCGCGGCGGATCGCGTGCGCGTGCCCGGCGTCGGGTACGTAGGCGATCTGGCGCACGCCGCCGTTCTTGAGCGTCGTGAAGATCGCCTCCTGCCAGTCGGCGCTCGCCGCAGTGGAATCCATCGCCTCGCGCCTGGATGTGATCGAATCACCCACTCTACGCGAAGCGGGCAACCGAGGAGATCACCATGAGAATGCGCAGCTACCAGGTCTGCGAGTGCGGTGCGCCGCTGAGGCTGCTGGAGAGCGATGTGCCCGAGCCGCAGGGCACGCAGGTGATGTTGAAGGTACTGGCATCGGGCGTGTGCCACTCCGACTTGCACATCTGGGACGGTTTCTACGAGATCGGCGGCGGCAAGAGACTCGACCTCGTGCAACGCGGCATCAAGCTGCCGCTGACGATGGGCCACGAGATCGTCGGCGAGGTGAGCGAGGTCGGCCCCGGTGCCACCGGCGTCAGGGTCGGCGACGTTCGCCTGGTCAATCCGTGGATCGGCTGCGGCCAGTGCAAGGTGTGCCTGCGCGGCGAGGAGAACCTGTGCCTGCAGGGGCAGAACCTCGGCGTGTTTTCGCAGGGGGGCTACGCCACGCACTTGCTGGTGCCGCACCCGCGCTACCTGTTCGACATCGGGCGGTTGTCGCCGCGCGAGGCGGCGCCGCTGGCCTGCTCGGGCGTCACCGCGTACGCGGCACTGAAGAAGGTGCGGGCCACGCTGGCGAGCGAGCCGGTGGTCATCGTCGGCGCCGGCGGCGTCGGGCTGATGGGCGTGACGCTGGCGCGCAAGATGGGCGCCAGCGACGTGATCGTCGTCGACATCGACCCGGCCAAGCGCGAGGCGGCGCTGCAGGCCGGCGCCACGCGCGCCATCGACGGCGCCGCGCCCGATGCGGTGAAGCAGATACACGCGGCCACCGGCGGCGGCGCCTGGGCGGTGATCGACTTCGTCGGTTCGAGCCAGACCGTGAATCTCGCGGTGTCGGCGATCGTCAAGGGCGGCACCGTCGTGGTGGTGGGCCTGTTCGGTGGCGACGTGACGCTGCCCACGCCGTTCCTGCCGCTGCGCGCGATGACGCTGCGCGGCTCGTACGTGGGCAGCCAAAGCGAGATGGCCGAGTTGCTCGAGCTGGTCAGCCGCGCCGGCCTGCCGAAGGTGCCGATCCGCACGCGCCCGCTCGACGAAGTGGGCGCGGCGCTCGGCGATCTGCGTGCCGGCAAGGTGGTGGGCCGCGTGGTGCTGACGCCAGCGGGCTGACGGCGGGCGCGGTGCACAATCGCGCACCGCCTCCGTCCCGCAGCGCCAGCAACGCCATGCAGATCCCCACCCTCGAGCACAACCCTGCCTCGGTCATCCACCTCATCGGCGGCGAGAAGGGCGGGGTCGGCAAGTCGATGGTGGCGCGCGTGCTGGCGCAGTATTTCATCGACCGCGAGTGGCCGTTCGTCGGCTTCGACACCGACCGCTCGCACGGCTCGCTGCGGCGCTTCTACGCCGACCATTCGTCGGAGGTGCTGGTCGATCGCTACGAGGCGCTCGACCGCATCGTCGAGGCGGCGATGGAGCGTGCCGGCGTGCGCGTGCTGGTCGACCTCGCCGCGCAGACCCACGAGCCGCTGGTGAAGTGGATGGACGAGTCGGGCGTGCTCGACATGGGCAACCTGTCGGGCTTCACGCTCAAGTACTGGCACGTGATGGACAGCGGGCGCGACTC
>DASURM010000288.1:0-5062 GCA_036280035.1 Burkholderiaceae bacterium
GCTCGACAGGCTGACCGCGACGGCGAACGCGGCAAACGCCGCACCGCGAAAGGAAGAGAGTGGGTGTGACATCGGCCGGTCCGGTACTGCAACCGCGTCGATTCTACGGATCAGGCGTCAGGTCGCGGTATCGACGAGGTAAAGCGCTATCGCACCCGCATGCCGGGCTGCGCGCCGGGCCAGGGATTGAGGATGAAGATGCCCGGATGGGCCTTCTGGTCGGCATGGCTGGCCGCCAGCACCATGCCCTCGCTCACGCCGAACTTCATCTTGCGCGGCGCCAGGTTGGCCACCACGACGGTGAGCTTGCCCGTCAACTGCTCGGGCGAATAGGCGCTCTTGATGCCCGAGAACACCGTGCGGGTGCGCAGCCGCCCCTGCGCGTCGAGGCCCTCGCCGACGTCGAGCGTGAGCTTGAGCAGCTTGTCGCTGCCGTCGACCGCCTCGGCGAGCACGATCCGGGCGATGCGCAGGTCGATCTTCGCGAAGTCGCCGATCGCGATCTCGGGCGCGAACGCCTCGCCGCCGGGGGCGGCGGGCGGCGGCGCGGGCGCCTCGAACAGTTGCTCGAGCTTGTCGGTGTCGACCCGCTGCATCAGGTGCTTGTAGGCGCCGATGCGGTGGCCGCCGAGCGCGCGCTGCGCGGCCGCGAAATCGAGCGGCTCGACGCCGAGGAACGCCTCCACCTGCTGCGCCAGCGCCGGCAGGATCGGCTTCAGGTAGATCGTCAGCACGCGGAACGCCTCGATGCAGACGGTGCACACGTCGTGCAGCGCCGCACGCTGCGCTTCGTGTTTCACCAGCTCCCACGGCTTGTGCGCATCGACGTACTCGTTCACGCGGTCGGCCAGCAGCATGATCTCGCGCACGGCCTTGCCGAACTCGCGCTCGTCGTAGAGCTGCTGCACAGTGGCAGAGTGCGCGCGCAGCGCGTCGAGCAGCGCGCGGCCCTCGACGCCGACGTCGGCCGACAGCCGGCCGTCGAAGCGCTTGGCGAGGAACCCGGCGGCGCGGCTGGCGATGTTGACGTACTTGCCCACCAGGTCGGCGTTGACGCGCGCGACGAAATCCTCCGGGTTGAACTCGATGTCTTCGACCCGCGCGTTGAGCTTGGCGGCGATGTAGTAGCGCAGCCACTGCGCGTCGAGCCCGAGTTCGAGGTAGCGCAGCGGGCTGATGCCGGTGCCGCGGCTCTTGCTCATCTTGTCGCCGCCGACCGTGATGAAGCCGTGCACGTACACGTTGTCGGGCACCTTGCGGCCCGAGAAGTGCAGCATCGCCGGCCAGAACAGCGTGTGGAAGGTGACGATGTCCTTGCCGATGAAATGCACCTGGCGCAGGCCTGAGTCGGCCAGGTAGGCGTCGAAGTCCTCGCCGCGGCGCTCGAGCAGGTGCTTCAGCGACGCCAGGTAGCCCACCGGCGCGTCGAGCCAGACGTAGAAGTACTTGCCCGGCGCGTCGGGGATCTCGATGCCGAAATACGGCGCGTCGCGGCTGATGTCCCAGTCGCCGAGCTGGATCTTGCCGTCGGGCCCTTCGGCGAACCACTCCTTGACCTTGTTGGCCACTTCGCTCTGCAGCTTGCCGTCCTGCGTCCAGTGGCGCAGGTAGTCGACGCAGCGCGGGTCCGACAGACGGAAGAAGTAGTGCTCGCTCGAGCGCAACTCGGGCTTCGCGCCCGACAGCGCCGAGTAGGGGTTCTTCAGCTCGGTGGGCGAGTACACCGCGCCGCACACCTCGCAGTTGTCGCCGTACTGGTCCTTGGCGCCGCAGCGCGGGCACTCGCCCTTGATGTAGCGGTCGGGCAGGAACATGCCCTTCACCGGGTCGAAGAACTGCTCGATCGTGCGCACGTCGATCAACTCGTTGCGGCGCAGCGCGAGGTAGATCTCGCGCGCCAGCGCATGGTTCTCGGGTGCGTCGGTCGAATGCCAGTTGTCGAAGCCGATGTGGAAGCCGTCGAGGTAGGGCTTGCGGCCGGCCGCGATCTCGGCCACGAACGCCTGCGGCGTCTTGCCCGCCTTGTCGGCGGCGATCATGATCGGCGCGCCGTGGGCGTCGTCGGCACAGACGAAGTTGACCTCGGCGCCGCGCATGCGCTGAAAACGCACCCAGATGTCGGCCTGGATGTACTCCATCATGTGGCCGATGTGGAACGCCGCGTTGGCGTACGGCAGGGCGGTGGTGACGAACAGCTTCTGGGCGGGCATGGCTCGCGAATTCTAGAGGCGGCACGCCTACGAGCCCGCGCTCTGCCGCCCGGGCTCCTAGAATCCGATTCGCTGGACGCTGGATTCCAGCAGCCCGTCGCCGGCGTGCCACCGCGGCGCAAGCGGGCCCCGTCGCAGTGGCCATGTCGAGGACAACCATGATGCAAAACCTCACGCGCTGGCGCCTGCGCGCGCCTCGCTTACCCAACCCGACTTTCGTACCTGCGCGGCGCGCGCTGCTGGCGCTGACCGCCCTGGCGCCGGCGCTGCCGGCCGCGGCGGCCGGGCCGCTGAAAGTCGCCTTCGTCTACGTGACGCCGGTCGGCCAGGCCGGCTGGACCTACCAGCACGACCTCGGCCGCCGCGAGATGGAGCGCGCGCTCGGCGCGGCGGTGAAGACCACGGTGGTCGAAGACGTCGCCGAAGGCCCCGATGCCGAGCGCGTGATGCGCGACCTCGCGCGCCAGGGCAACAAGCTGATCTTCGCCACCAGTTTCGGCTACCTCGAAGGCGCGCTGCGCGTGGCCGCCGAGTTCCCCGACGTGCGCTTGGAGCACGCCGGCGGCTACAAGACGGCGCCCAACCTCGGCACCTACAACGTGCGCGCCTACGAGGCGCGCTGGCTCGCGGGGCGGCTGGCGGGCATGGCGAGCAAGAGCGGCGTCGCCGGCTACGTGGCGGGCTTCCCGGTGCCCGAGGTGGTGCAGGGCATCGACGCGTTCGCGCTCGGCATGCGTGCGGTCAACCCGCGGGCCACCGTGCGCGTGGTGTGGCTCAACACCTGGTTCGACCCGGCGCGCGAGCGCGACGCCGCGTTCGCGCTGGTCGACCAGGGCGCCGACGTGCTGGCCAACCACACGGCGTCAGCGGCGGTCGCGCTGGCGGCCGAGGAGCGCGGCGTCAGGCTGATCGCCAACCAGAGCGACATGCGCGCGCTGGCAGCGCACGCGCAACTGGCGGCGGTGGTGCCGTCGTGGGGTGGCTATTACACGCAGGTGGCGCGCGACGTGATCGCCGGGCGCTGGAAGCCGGTGCCGGTGTGGGGCGGCGTGCGCTCGGGCATGGTGGCGCTGGCGGGCGTCGACCCTGCGCTGCCGGCGGCGCAGGTGCACGCGCTCGATGCTGCGCGCCGCACGCTGGTGGAAGGCCGCGGCAACGTCTTCGCCGCGCCGCTGGTCGACAACCGGGGCCGCACGCGCCTGGCCCGCGGCGCCCTCGACGACGCGCAGATCGCCGCGCTCGACTGGCTGGTGCAAGGCGTGGTGGGCAGCATGCCGACGAAGTGAGCGGCGCGCGCGGCGGCTTCGGCGCTGCAACTCACCGGCAAGCGGGACCGATTCGATACCCGGCTACCTGCGCGCCGCGGCCGCCCCCGCGGCCGCGAGCGCCGTCATGTTGACGATGCGGCGCACCGTCGACGACGGCGTCATGATGTGCACCGGGCGCGCTGCGCCGAGCAGCAACGGGCCCACCGTGACGCCGTGGCCGCCGGTGACCTTGAGCACGTTGAACAGGATGTTGGCGGCGTCGAGGTTGGGCAGCAGCAGCAGGTTGGCCTCGCCGTCGAGCGTGCTGTCGGGCAGGAAGGTCTTGCGGACCTCCTGCGACAGCGCGGCGTCGCCGTGCATCTCGCCGTCGCACGACGTGCCGGGATGCCGCGCCTTGAACAGCTCGGTGGCGCGCCGCATGCGTTGCGCCGAGGGCCGCGTCGACGAGCCGAACATCGAGTGCGAGACGAACGCCACGCGCGGCGTGATGCCGAAGCGGCGCAGTTCGTCGCAGGCCATGGCCGCGATCTCGGCCAGCTGCTCGGCGCTCGGTTCGTCGTTGACGAAGGTGTCGGCGAGGAACAGCGTGCGGTTGTCGAGCAGCAGCGCATTCATCGCGGCGAACGTCGTCGCGCCGGGCTTCAGGCCGATGGTGTCGCGCACGTTCTGCAGGTGTCCGTCGAAGCGACCGACCAGCCCGCACAGCATCGCGTCGGTATCGCCGCGGCGCAACAGCATGGCCGAGATCAGCGCGTTGGAGCGGCGCAGCGCGGCCTTGGCCATCGACGGCGTCACGCCTTCGCGGCCCATCAGGCGCTGGTAGTCCTCCCAGCATTCGCGGTAGCGCGGGTCGTCTTCGGGGTTGACGACCTCGACCTCGCGACCTGGCTTCATGCGCAGGCCGGCGCGCGCGATGCGTGCCTCGATCACCGCCGGCCGCCCCACCAGGATCGGCCTGGCCAGGCCTTCGTCGAGCACCACCTGCACCGCGCGCAGGCAACGCTCGTCCTCGCCCTCGGCATACGTGACGCGCGCCGGCACCGCCTTGGCCGCGGCGAAGACCGGCCGCATCACGAGGCCGGTCTGGTAGACGAAGCGCGTCAGCGATTGGCGGTACGCGTCGAGGTCGGCGATCGGCCGCGTCGCCACGCCGCTTTCGGCTGCGGCGCGTACCACCGCCGGCGCGATGCGCAGGATCAGGCGCGAATCGAAGGGCTTGGGGATCAGGTAGTCGGGGCCGAAGACAAGCTCTTGCCCGGCGTAGGCCGCGGCCACCTCGTCGCTGATCTCGGCCTTGGCCAGCGCCGCAATCTCGCGCACGCAGGCCAGTTTCATGGCTTCGGTGATGCGCGTGGCGCCGCAGTCGAGCGCCCCGCGGAAGATGTACGGGAAGCACAGGACGTTGTTGACCTGGTTCGGATAGTCGGAGCGGCCGGTGGCGATGATGCAGTCGGGCCGCGCCTGCCTGGCCAGCTCGGGCCGGATCTCGGGCTCGGGGTTGGCCAGCGCCAGGATGATCGGCTTGTCGGCCATCGAGGCCACCATCTCGGCGGTGAGCACGCCGGCGGTCGAGCAGCCGAGGAA
>DASURM010000289.1:0-25036 GCA_036280035.1 Burkholderiaceae bacterium
CCTCGTGCACGTCCAACTCGCCCAGCAAGCGCCGGATCTGGCCCTCGACGCGCCTGTCGCCGGCGCGCCGGGCGGCGGTCAGGGCCTGATCGAACCGACTGCGCGCCTGGTCACCGTGGCCGTCTGCCTGCTTTACCCAGCCGATCACCAGGCCGACCCTCGCCGCCGAGAGGTGGTCCGCGCCGACGATCGCCGCCGCCTCCTGCGCCAGTTCGAGCGCAAGGCCGAACGGTCCGCGCAGCCGCAGGGCCTCCCACGCAGCTTCGAGCGCAGACGAAGCGGTGGGTGCGTCGCGCAGCGATACGGCGTGCCGCACCGCGGACACGATGTTGTCCAACTCGATGCATCGCTGCGCGACGGCGCCGTGCGGCCCCAGTGCCGCGTAGAAACGTGCGTGCCGATGCCTGGCTCGCGCCAGCAGCGTTGGTTCGCGGCCCAGCCGCTCTGCGGCGTACTCGCGCACCGTGCGCAGCAGCGAGAAGCGATCTCCAGTCGCCGAGCGGACGAGCGACTTCTCCACGAGCGACTGCGCCACGTCGAGCACCGAAGCGCCTGCGACAGGTGGATCGAACGCGATCACCGCCTCCATCGCCGCCATCGACGCCCCGCCCTCGAACACCGACGCCTGCGCCAGCGCGCTGCGCTCCTGCGTCGACAGCAGATCCCACGACCAATCGAGGGTCGCCCGCAGGGTCGCCTGTCGGTTCAGCGGGCGGCCCTGCGAGATGAGCAGGTTGAAGCGTTCGCCCATCCGGGCCAGGAGCCGGGCCGGGGGAATCACGGGCGCGCGTGCCGCAGCAAGCTCGATGGCCAGCGGCAGGCCATCGAGCAACTCCATCAGCGAGGCAATGGCCTGTTCCGCGTCAGACCACGCGGCGTTGCCTACGCCGGCAGCCAATGCCCGCAACTCGAACAGCCTCGCCGCGTCGGCAACCGGCATCGGATCGAGCAGCAAGACCTGCTCGCCGGCGATGCGTAGGCGTTCTCGCGACGTGGCAATGAATCTCGCCTGCGGTGCCCGCTCGAGCCAACGGCCGAGCGTTGCTTCGGCGCAGCGCGCGAGGTGCTCGAAGTTGTCGAACACCACGAGGCATTCGCCGCGGCCCGCGATGGCCGCTGCAATCAACGCCATCGGGTCGGCGCCATGCAGATCCAGTTCGAGGCCACGCGCCACGGCCTGCGCGATCCCCGCTTCGTCGCTCGCCTGCGCGAGATCGCAGAACCAGGCACCGCCCCGGTAGTCGCCCAACCAGACGAGCGCGTAGCGTTGCGCCAGGCGTGTCTTGCCGCTGCCGCCGACGCCGAGCACCGACACCAGGCGCGCCCCGGCGTCGAAAAGCTTCACGATGGCCTGCAGTTCGTCCCGCCTGCCGACAAAGGTGTCGCGTTCGGCTGGCATGCTGTGGCCGATGGCGCTCGCCGGCATCCACTGCTCGCCGGCCGGGACCACCCGGTATGCCTTGCTCGATTCCTGCGGCGGTGTCCATGGGGCACTGTCGTCGCCCACCTCGAACAGCTCGACCGGCTCGTCCAGGCCCTTCAGTCGCCAATGGCCGTGGCTCCGGCAGCGCGCCTCGCCGATCTGCGCCCGTGCGGCCGAGGTGATCAACGTCTGGCCACCGAGGGCGACCGCCATCGCGCGAGCGGCAACCGTCTTGGCCAGGCCATCCACTTCCAGCGGTTTGGCGCCTCGCTCCACGTGCTCGTGAGGGTTGGCCCGCAACCGGACCACGCCCACATGCAGGCCCGCACGCGCACGCAGCGACGGGGTCAGGCCGCGCAGCGCCGCATGGTAGGCCGCCACGTAGCCGGCCGCAGCCGCGGCATCGTCGAACAGCAGCAGGAACCCGTCGCTCTTGTCGATCTCGCGACCGTTCCAGTGCATGAGCAGGTCGCGCGCGCAGCGGTCGTGCTCTCGCCACAGGTCGGCCACCGAATCGTTGTCGAGGCCCGCCGTTGCCAGCGTGCTGTCGACAATGTCGGTCACCAGCAAGGCGCGACTCACGCCCATCGGCTGCAGCTCTCGGATGCCGCGCAGGGGATCGAACTCTAGCCCACATCACCTGGCACCGGTACAGTGGCGCCAGCCAGTTCTCCGGAGCGCGCATGTCACAGCCATCTCCGCCGCCCGTGGGCGCCTTCGACGGCGGCGCCGTCTTCATCGACGGCCACTACGCGCCGCTGGCCGAAGGCAAGATCTCGCTGTTCGACTGGGGCTTCACGCGCTCGGACGCCACCTACGACGTGGCCAGCGTGTGGAACGGCGCCTTCTTTCGCCTGGCCGACCACGTCGAGCGCTTCTTCGCAAGCCTGGCCGAGCTGCGGCTGGCGATCCCGTACTCGCGCGAGCAGCTGCGGCAGATTCTGCACGGCTGCGTGCGCGCCGGCGGCCTGAAGGACGCCTACGTCGCGATGGTGTGCACGCGCGGCGTGCCGCCGCGCGGCGCGCGCGACCCGCGGCTGGCACAGAACCGCTTCTACGCCTACGCGCTGCCCTACGTCTGGATCGCGCCGCCCGACAAGCAGCAAGCGGGCATCGACCTACACATCAGCCAGCGGCGCCGCATTGCGCCGGAGTCGGTGGACCCGCGGGTCAAGAACTACCACTGGATCGACCTCGTGCAGTCGATGTTCGACGCCTACGATCGCGGCCACGACACGAGTTGCGTCGTCGATGCGGCGGGCCATGTCACCGAAGGCCCGGGCTTCAACGTCTTCATCGTCGACGACGGCGTCGTTCGCACCGCCGACTCGGGTGTGCTCGAAGGCATCTCGCGGCGCACTGCGATCGAGCTGTGCCGGCGATTGAGCATTCCGCTGCGCATCGAGCCGCTGCCGGCGGCCGCGGTGCGCGCCGCCGACGAGGTGTTCATCACCTCCACCGGCGGCGGCATCCTGCCGATCGCGCGCATCGACGGCGCGCCGCTGAAGCAGTTCCCCGGGCCGATCACCACCCGCCTGCACGGCGCTTACTGGGCGCTGCGCGAAGAGCCCGCGCATCGCGACGCGGTGGACTACAGCACCTGAATCCGCAGAGAGCCGATGCTATGTACACCCCATTCGATCTGACCAACCGCGGCGCCGTCGTCACCGGCGGCAACGGCGGCATCGGCCTCGGGATGGCGCGCGCGCTGCTGGCCGCCGGTGCCAGCGTCGCCATCTGGGGCTCGAACCCCGACAAGACGTTGCGCGCCAAGGGCACGCTGGCCGCCGGCTGCGGCGAGCCTGAGCGCGTGCACGCCTTCGTCTGCGACGTCGGCGACGAGGCGCAGGTCGACGCCACCTTCGCCGCGTCGGTCGACGCGCTCGGCGGCCGCGTCGACGCCTGCTTCGCCAACGCCGGCGTCGGCGGCAGCAACACGCCGCTGGTCGAGATGACCCTCGACGAGTTCCGCCGCGTGCAGCGCATCAACGTCGAGGGCGTGTTCCTCACCTTCCGTGCCGCCGCGCGCCACATGGCGGCGCACGGTCGCGGCGGCTCGCTGGTGGCCACCGCCAGCACCGCGGCGGTCGAAGGCGCCGCGCGCAACAGCCACTACGGCGCGAGCAAGGGCGCGGTCACCTCGCTGGTGCGCGCGCTGGCGGTCGAGTTGGCGCGGCACAAGATCCGCGTCAACTCGATCCTGCCGGGATGGATCGTCACCGAGATGACCGAGCGCTCGATGAACAACCCGAAGTTCGCCGCCGCCGTGCTGCCGCGCATTCCGGCGCGGCGCTGGGGCGACATCGACGACTTCGGCGGCATCGCGGTCTACCTGGCCAGCGACGCCGCGGCCTACACCAGCGGCGAGCAGTTCGTCATCGACGGCGGCTACACCAAGTTCTGACCATCCCCTGCGTCGCGCCGCGCCGCCGCCCGAAAGCGCGGCGGAAAGCGCCACCAGGCCAGCACGACCAGCAGCGCGAACGCGGTGTAGGCGAGCGCGAACACCCACGTCGGCGCGTCGTAGTAGAGGATGCGCTGCACCCAGGTCTCGATGAAGCTGCTGCGATACCCGGCCATGCCCGCCTTGGTGCGCAGCCACGACTCGAGCGCGGTCAGCGGGCACACCTGGCCGAGCCACGCCTGCACCACCACGAACGCAATCGCCAGCAGGTGCGCCACGCGGAACACGCCGCCGTTGACCCACGGCCGATGCAGCAGATTGCCCGCCACCACCAGCAGCAGGCCGCCGACCACGAACACGACGATGCCCAGATGCACGAGCAACACCGCGTCGGCGAGCAGCCGGTACGGCACCCAGGCATTGATCATGGTGCCGGCGATTCTGCGCCCGCGCCCGCAGGGGTGCGCTCGGTGCGAGTCAGCCCTTCTTGCCGTAGAGAATCATCTGCGTGCAGCGGAACAGCGCGATCGTCTTGCCGCTCTCGCGGTGCGACACCACCGCGTCCCACACCTGCGTGGTGCGGCCGAGGTGCACCGCGGTGGCCACGCACTCGATGGTGCCCTCGAGCGCGGTGCCGAGGTGGTTGGACTTCAGCTCCACCGTCGTGAAGCCGGTGGCGCCGGCGGGCAGGTTGGCGACGCAGCCGTAGCCGGCCGAGGTGTCGGCCAGCGTGATCACGCTGCCGGCGTGCAGGTAGCCGTTGGGCGCCATCAACTCCTGGCGGATCGGCAGCTCGGAGCGCACCTCCTTCGGGCCGACGTGGGTGATCACGATGCCCAGGTGCCCGGGCAGATGACCCACACCGCCTCGGTTGAAGTGCGCTGCGTCGAGCATCGATGCAGTCTACGGCAGGTCGGTGGCCGCGACACCTACACGGCCGTGAGCACCTGCCCCTCGTCCAGCGTGCACGGCAGAGCGCCGTCGATGAAATCGACGAGGTGGCGGTTGACGGCGTCGGCGTGCGTCAGCGGGCCCATGTGGCCGCAGTCGGGCATCTCGAGCCGCCGCCAGTGCCCGAAGTGCCGGTGCAGCACGGCCGCCATGTCGATCAGCGCGGGGCGTGTCGTGGCGCCGCGCATCAACAGGCCCTGCGCGCTGGCGCCGGCAAAGGCATCGGCGCGCACCGGCGTCATCGCCGAGTCCCACTCGTGCAGGTTTGGCCGCAGCAGGTCGGCCATCATTTGCCGACGCGCTGCAGGCAAGGCGGCCCACGCACCGTCGCCGCTGAAGTAGTCGGTGAAGCGCTCGGCCAAGGCCAGCCAGCGACCGGCGCCGCCGAGCTGCCTGACCTGCTGGTGCAGCGCCTGTGTCTCGGCGGCCGCTTGCAGCCGGCCGTGCGCCTTCAGCAGGCCGGGCAGCATCGGTTCGTACAGAGCCAGCCTGATCACACGCTCACCGAGCACGTGCGCCGCCTGCAGCGCCACCGACGCGCCGAACGAGTGCCCCACCAGCCGCAGCGGCCGGTTCAGCCCCAGGCCTTCGACCAGACCGAGCACCACCTCGGCGGCGTCGGCCAGCGTTTGTGGGCGCTGCGCATGCCACGCGGTGGTCTCGCCGGCGCCGCGCAGGTTGGGCGCGACCACCCGGTAGCGCGGGCTCAGGCGGTCGATCAGCTTGCGCCACTGGCGGTGGCTGCTCGCCGACCCGTGCACCAGCAGCACGACCGGGCCCTCGCCCGCATCGGCATAGTCGATTCGCAGATCGTGGCGCTGCAGGATCGGCATGGCTGTCCTCTCGCACCGCCCTCAACGCTTGGTGACCACGACCTCGAGGTACTCGCCGGGCGCCACCAGCGTGCCGTCGCCGGCGCGGTTGAAGCGGCCGAACAGCGCGAGCAGGTCGCTCGCCAGCTCGGGCTGCGCAGCCGGGTCGAGCGCGGCGAACGCCTTCAGCACCGGGCCGTAGTAGGTCCTGAAGATCTCGAGCATGTGCTCGGGCGAGCGGTAGCGGAACGCGAACTGCCGCGCCGTCACGTCGATCGCGCTGGCCTGTGCCCCGAACAACTCGTCGATGCGCTTGCGCGAACCCCACAGCGCCGGCGACTCGATGCCCGCGGGCGGCTTCACGTGCGCGCCGATCGCCTTGAACAACTGGCCGATCATGCCTTCGGGTGTCCAGTTGGCCATGCCGACCTTGCCGCCGCTCTTGCACACGCGCAGCATCTCGCTGGCGGTGCGCTGCGGGTTGGGCGCGAACATGCAGCCGAAGGTCGACACCACCGCGTCGAAACCGCCGTCGGCGAACGGCAGCGCCTCGACGTCGGCCTCGCGGAACTCGATGTCGAGCCGCTCGGCGGCCGCGCGCTCGCGGCCACGCGCCAGCAGCGCGCCGACATAGTCGGTCGAGGTCACCCGGCACCAGCGGCGCGCGGCGGCCAGCGTCATGTTGCCGTTGCCGGCGGCAACGTCGAGCACGGTGGAGCCGGCTCGCAGGTCGATCGCCTCGGCGAGCGATTCGCCGACGATCTGCAGCGTGGTGCCGACGACTGCATAGTCGCCCGACGACCAGGCCGCCTGCTGCTTGGTCTTGACGGCGGCGAAGTCGGGCGTGGCCTGCGCGGGAGTTGCGGTGGCAGACAATGCGTTCATGGGCGAGTCTCCAGGGGTTGGGTGGCCGGGGCGAGCCCCGGGTCGGCGACGCCGCGTGCGCTGTGCATCGCGGCGAGTGCCGATGTCTGCCAGCATCCGCGGCAGGCGTGGTAGGCGGCGTGGGAATCATCGTGGAATCTGATCGCGAGCCCGCATCGCGCGGATTACAGATGCAACTTCTGGGGCCGATGGCGGTCCGCCGCGGCAGCGAAACGCTGACGCTGCCGCCGTCGCGCAAGGTGCGCGCGCTGATCGCCTACCTGGCGCTGGCGCCGCACGCGGTGGCGCGAGGCCACCTGTGCGAGCTGTTATGGGACCTGCCCAACGATCCGCGCGGCGAGCTGCGCTGGTGCCTGAGCAAGGCGCGCGGCCTGCTCGGGGGCTCACGCGTGCTGACCGACGGCGACACCGTGCGGCTCGATCTCGACGGCTGCACGGTCGACGCCGGCGAAGTGCGCCGAGCGACGCAGCAGGGCCTGGCCAGCCTCGGTCTCGAGCGGCTGCGCAGCCTGTCGGCCCTGTGCGTGGGCGACTTCCTGCAAGGCCTCGAGATCGAGCGCAGCGCGCCGTTCGGCGCCTGGCTCACCGGCCAGCGCCGCCACCTGCGCGCGGCGCATACGGCGATCCTCGAGCACCACGTGCGCGCGTTGCCGCCGGCGTGCGACGAGGCGGTGGCCTGCCTCGAGCAATGGCTGCAGCTGGCGCCGTTCGACCGTGCCGCGCACGAGCTGCTGTTCGACGCGCTGGCGCGGCGCGGCCGCCTGCACGACGGTGACGAGCACCTGGCTGCCACCGTTCGCGCGTTCGACGCCGAGGCGCAGGAGTCGGCGAGCCTCGGCCTGGCCTGGCGCGCGGCCAGGTTGCGGCACACCGGCCCGCCGGCGATGCCGCGCACCGACGAGGCGCTCGCGACGGCGGCCGGCGCATCGGCGCCGCCGGCGCGGCGGCGCGCATCGATCGCGGTGATGCCGTTCGTCGACGCGGCGCGCGATGGTGGCGTGCGCGGCGGCCTGGGCGACGGCCTGGCGCACGACGTGATCACGCGGCTGGCCAAGCTGCGCAGCCTGTTCGTGATCGCTCAGGGCACGGTGTTCGCGCTCGACGAGCGCCGCATCGGCGCCGAGGAGGCTGGGCGCCGCCTCGGCGTCGACTACGTCGCCGGCGGCACGCTGCGCCGCTCGGGCGGCCTGCTGCAGGTGCAGGTACAGCTCACCGAGACGCGCAGTGCGCGCATCGTGTGGGCCGACGCTTTCAGCGCCAAGCCGCACGACGCGCTCGACGTGCTCGACAAGATCGGCGATCGCATCGTGGCGTCGGTCGAGCACCAGATCGAGCAGGCCGAGCGCAACCGCGCGGTGCTGAAGGCGCCCGACTCGCTCGACGCCTGGGACGCCTACCACCGCGGGCTGTGGCACATGTACCGCTTCGACCGCGACCACAACGAGCTGGCGCGCCGCTTCTTCGAGCAGGCGCTGAAGCTCGACCCGACGTTCTCGCGCCCGTATGCAGGGCTGTCGTTCACGCACTTCCAGAACGCCTTCCTCGGCTGGGGCGAGCGCGAGCGCGAGGTCGAGCAGGCATATGGCGCGGCCTCGCGCGGCCTGATGACCGACGAGCACGACCCGTCGGCGCACTGGGCGATGGGCCGGGCGCTGTGGCTGCGCGGGCATGTCGACGAGGCGCTGACCGCACTCGACACCGCGGTCGAACTGAGCCCGAACTTCGCGCTCGGCCACTACACGCTGGCCTTCGTCCATGCGCAGTCGGGAGACGCGCAGGCCGCAATCCGCGAATCGGACCGTTCGAGAGAACTCAGTCCGATGGATCCGCTGCTGTTCGGCATGCTGGCCTCGCGGGCGATGGCGCTGATCCGCCTGCAGCGCTTCGACGAAGCCGCCGATTGGGCCACCCGCGCCGCGGCGCGTCCGAACGCGCACGTGCACATCCTGGCTATTGCGGCGCACTGCCTGGCGTTCGCCGGCCGGGCCGACGAGGCGCGCGCGGCGGCTGCGGCAGTGCGCCGTCAACTGCCGCGCTACCGCACCGACGATCTGCTGGCCGCGTTGCGCTTCGGCGGCGAGACCGAAGCCGCGATCCGGCGCGTCGCGCCCTCGATCGGGTTCTAGCAGGGGCTCGACGATGGCCTGGATCCAGGGGCTCGCGATCGGGCTCGCCGCGCTCGCGCTGGGGGTGGTTGCGCTCGGGGCATTCGGCGCGGCGCGCTGGAGCGCACGCACGCGTGGCCTCAAGACCGGCTCGACGCGGCACGCACGGCACCGGCGGCGCCCGCACGCTTCGATGCCGCGCGCGAACTCCAGGGCCTGCCGCCGCCGGTGCAGCGCTTCTTCCGCGCGGTGCTGACCGATGGCCAGCCGATCGTTTGCGCCGTGCAGATCGAGCACCGCGGCAGCTTCGACCTCGCACCCGAGGGGCCGCACCGGTGGAAGCCGTTCACGTCGAGGCAGCGCGTGACGATGCACCGCCCCGGCTTCGTCTGGGACGCTCGCGTCGCCGTGATGCCGGGCCTGGCGGTGCACGTGCACGACGCGTACGTCGCGGGCGAAGGCATCCTGCAGCCAGCGCTGATGGGCCTGGTTGCGCTCGCCGACCTGCGCGGCACCAGCCCCGAGCCCGGCGGCGTGGCACACGGCGAGTTCATGCGCTGGTTCGCCGAAGCGGCGTGGTACCCGAGCGCGCTGCTGCCGAGCCAGGGCGTGCGCTGGAGCGCGGTGGACGAACATTCGGCGCAGGCCAGGGCCAGCGATGGCGCAGTCAGCGCGACGCTGCTGTTTCGCTTCGATCCTGCCACCGGTGTCATCGCCAGCGTGCACGCCGAAGCACGCGGACGCACGCTCGGCAACAAGGTGGTGCCGACGCCGTGGCAGGGGCGCTGGTCCGACTACGCGCAGCGCGACGCGAGGACGGTACCGATGCGCGGCGAGGTGGCGTGGATCACGCCGCAAGGGCCACGGCCGTACTGGCGGGGAACCGTCACTGCGCTGGCTTTCACGCCTGCACAGTGAGCACAGCGCCGGCCCGGCGTCCGAGCGCGAAGCACGCGATGGCCAAGGCCTGCGCGGCCGCGACCGCGACCAGGAACGCGAACGCGTCGGCGCCCAGACGCACCGTGCCCGTGGCCTGCAGCAGCGCGCCGAACAGCGCCGGCGCAAAGGCATACGTGGCTTGTGCGATCGCGACGATCAGCGCCACCACGCGCGGCACGTCGCCGCGCTCGAACTCCTGCTGCGCGATCAGCGGCGGCAGCGACGTCGCGTTGCCGATCCCCGACCCGAAAAGCACGATCGCCAGCACGATCAGGACCACCCGGCCTTCGTCGGCCGCACCCAGCAGCAGCGTGCCCGCCAGCTGCACGGCATAGCCGAGCGCGGCCACGGTGCGCCGGTCGACCCCCGGCCGGGTCGCCGCGGCGGCGACGCGGCGGCCGCCGATCGCGCACGCCGTGGCCAGCCCCATCAGCCAGCCCGCGGCCTGCGCACCGAGCAGCGGCACCAGCAGCGTCAGCAGGTGCGCGAGCAGGCCGATCTGCGCGAACAGGCCGATCGCCATGCCCAGCGCCAGCGTTCGAAAGCGCGCCTCGCGCCACAGCAAGGCACCCGGTAGTCGCGGCGAGTCGGGGGCCGCCTGCGCAGCCGGCACGGCGTCGGCGTCGATCGGCTGCTGCGGCCTGAGCGAAAACACGGCTCTCGTCAACCAGCCGACCATGACGATCGTAACGAGACCCACCGCCAACGCCGCCGGCGCGAAGCCCCAGGCGCCGATCAGCGCCACCCACAGCGGCGAGAACACGGCGCCGCCCACGCTGGCGCCGTTGTAGGCGCTGGACAGCGCCGCTGGCCGCGTGCGTACGAACCACGGCGCGATCACCGCGTTGACGGCGACGGCACCCATCGTGACCCAGCCGCCACCGCTGGCCAGCGCGGCGACGAACAGCTGCCACGGCTGCTTGCACAGCGCCCAGCCGAGCACGCCGATGGTCGCGAGCAACGCGCCGCCCAGCGCGGTCGCGCCGACACCGAACCGCGCGTGCGCGCGCGGCAACTGCGCGATCACCAGCGCGCCGCACAGGAAGTGCACGGTCAGCGCCGCCGACACCCACGCCAGCGGCCAGCCGGTACGCTCGATCACCGCGTGCAGGTACACCGGCGGGCCGTAGAAGCCGACGCCCCAGCCGAACATCGCGAGCACGAACGCGGCGCGCACGACGCGGCGGCCCGAGAGCGGATGCGCCGCGCCCTGTCGATCAGCCATCTTCCCGCGTTCGGCCATGCGCGCAGCATGCCGCGCGGCGCACGGCCGAGGGTTCGCTGTGCGCCGAACCGTCGACCTGGCAGCGCGCTGGCGACCCTAGCGCCTCGGGTTCTCGATGCGCCACCGCTCGATCGCGGCGAGCGTCTTGGCGACGTGCTGGTTCGGGTTCAGGCTCAAGTAGGTGTAGATCACCTTGCCGTCGGGCGCGATGACGTAGCTGACGCGGTTGGCGTAGTCGGGCCGGGTCTGCATCGTGGCGTCATACGTCTTGATCACGCCCTTCTTCTCGTCGGCCGCGACCGGGAAGCGACCCTGGCAGACCTGAGCCGAAAAGCGCGTGATCAGCTCCAGGTCATCGCCCGAGACGCCGATCACCGACGCGCCGACCGCGCCGAACCTGTCGATCGCCTCTGCGAACTGGTGCGCCTCGATCGAGCAACCCTCCGAAAAGGCCGCCGGAAAGAAGTACAACACCACCGGGCCCTTGGCCAGCTGGTCGGCGAGCGTGTACTGGAAGACCTTGCCGCCGAGCGCGGCAGGCAGCGTGAAGTTCGGCGCCGCGTCCCCCACGTCGAGTGCGGCGCGGGCCGGCAAGACGAGTGAGGCGAGCATGACGATCGAGGCAATCGCGCGTTTCATCGGCATCCCCTGCTGCGCCCGGGCGCGGCGATCTTGCCAGATCGCCGGCCGCGGCGCAGGGCATGCGCGCTCGCCCCTCGCGCTGCATGCGGCCGGCCTGGCCGCGCTGCTCGCCTTACTCGGCGGCTGCGCGACGCTTCCCGCGCCGCTGGCCAAGACCGAATCGCACGCCCAGGCGCCGGCCGGCGACGGCGGCCTGGCGGCGATCGCGAAGGCGTCGACGCCGCCGGGCGACGGCCTGTCGGGCTTCCGCCTGCTGCCACTCGGCCCTTTCGCCCTCGACGCCCGGCTGCAACTGATCGACCGCGCGGCGCACACGCTCGAAGTCCAGTACTACGTGTTCGACAACGACCCGACCGGCCGCCGGATGATGAGCCGCCTGCTGGCTGCGGCGCAGCGTGGCGTGCGCGTGCGCCTGCTCGTCGACGACCTGTACACGGTGCACACCGACCCGCTGCTGCGCCTGCTCGCCGATCAGAAGAACCTCGAGGTGCGGCTGTTCAACCCCTTCTGCTGCGCACGCGAGTCCTCTTCCGGCCGCTTCACGGTGGCGCTGTTCGACCTCTACCGGCTGAACCACCGGATGCACAACAAGCTGCTCGTCGCCGACGGCCTGGTCGCGATCGCCGGCGGCCGCAACGTCGCCGACGAATACTTCATGCTCAACATGAGCGGCAACTTCGTCGACATGGATGCGCTGGTCATGGGCACGGTGGTGCCGCAACTGCAGGCCATCTTCGACCGCTACTGGAACAGCGACGTCGTCTGGCCGATCCAGGCGCTGGTGCCGGGCGAACGCGCGCTGCCGGTCGACGACTTCGCGCGCCTCGTCGCCGCAGGCCCGCCGCCGCCGCCGCTGGCCGCCAACGACGCGCTCGGCTACGGCCCGGTGAGCGACGAGTTCGACTCGGGCCGCATCGGCCTGATCTGGGCACCGGCGCGCGCCTTCGCCGACCCGCCGAACAAGCTCGAGAAGATGAGCCCCGAGGAGGCGAGCGAGATGAGCGTGTCGAAGGAGGTGCGCATGCAGATCTGGAGCGCCAAGCACGACCTGGTGATCACGAGCCCGTACATGATCCCCGGGCCGATGGGCATCACCGCGTTCGAGGCCCTCGGCGAGCGCAAGGTCAAGACCGTCGTCGTGACCAACTCGCTGGCCGCGACCGACGAGCCGCTGGTGCACACCGGCTACGCGCGCTACCGTCCGCGACTGCTCGCCAGCGGCGTCGACCTGTACGAGATCAGCCCCGAGCGCACGCGGCGCACCAAACGCCTGGGCATGTTCGGCTCGTCGTTCGGCCGGCTGCACGCCAAGACCGCGATCGTCGACCTCCACACCGTGTTCATCGGCTCGATGAACCTCGACCCGCGATCGGACACGCAGAACACCGAGTTGGGCATCTTCGTCGAGAGCCCGGCGCTGGCCAAGGAGCTGCTGCGCATCGTCAACATCAGCAAGTTGCAGAGCGCCTACCGCGTGCGCATCGGCCACGGCGGCCAGCTCGAGTGGCTGACGATGGACAACGACCACGAGATGGTGCTGACCGAGGAACCCGAGGCCACTTTCTGGATGCGCGTGCAGAACATGCTCGTCGCGCCGTTCGTTCCCGAGCAGTTGCTGTAGGGTCTGTTGACCCTAGCCCTCCGGCCGTCCTCGACGCTGACCTCGATCGGTCGGCGGCCAGTCAGAATGGATACCGCCGCGGCGCCGTCTGCACGGTGACCCAGCGCAGGTCGGTGAACTCGGCGACGGCCGCCTTGCCGCCGAAGCGGCCGATGCCCGAGGCCTTGACGCCGCCGAACGGCATCTGCGCCTCGTCGTGCACGGTGGGCCCGTTGACGTGGCAGATGCCCGACTCGATGCGCTTGGCGACCTCGAACGCGCGCGCGATGTCGCGGCCGAACACCGAAGCCGACAGGCCGTACTCGTTGTCGTTGGCGCAATCCACCGCGGCATCGACGCCGTCGACGCGCACCACGCACTTGACCGGGGCGAACGCCTCCTCGCGATAGATGCGCATCGCCGGCGTCACGCGGTCGAGCACGGTGGCCGGCATCAGCGTGCTGTCGGCCTTGCCGCCGCACAGCAGCCGGGCGCCCTTGGCCAGCGCGTCGTCGATCAGCGCGTTGCAGTGCTCGACGGTGCCCATGCCGACCACCGAGCCGAGCACCACCGGGCCACCCTTGCGCGGATCGCCGAGCGGCAGGCCGCGGGCCTTGCGCACGAACCGGCCGACGAAGTCGTCGGCGATTCTGCTGTCGACGATCAGCCGTTCGGTCGACATGCAGACCTGGCCGCTGTTGACGAAGGCGGCGAAGGCCGCCGCGTCGACGGCGGCGTCGAGGTCGGCGTCGTCGAGCACCACCATCGGCGCCTTGCCGCCGAGTTCGAGCACCACCGGCTTGAGGTGCTTCGCGCAGGTCATCGCGATCAGCCTGCCGACCCGCGTCGAGCCGGTGAAGTTGACGCGCCGCACCGCCGGGTGCGCGACCATCGCTTCGACCAGCGCCGCGGCATCGGCCGGCGCGTTGGTCAGGTAGTTGACGACGCCGGCCGGAAACCCCGCCTCCTGCAGCGCCTCGACGATGAGTTGGTGCGTGCGCGGGCAGTTCTCGCTGCCCTTGAAGACCACCGTGTTGCCGCACGCCAGCGGCGTGGCGAGCGCGCGCACGCCGAGGATCACCGGCGCGTTCCACGGCGCGATGCCGAGCACCACACCGGCCGGCGCGCGCACGCCCATCGCCAGCGACCCCGGCACGTCCGACGGGATCACCTCGCCGGCGATCTGCGTCGTCAGCGCCGCGGCCTCGCGCAGCATGCCGGCGGCGAGCATCACGTTGAAGCCGGCCCAGGCGCCCGACGCGCCGGTCTCGGCGGCCACCGCCTCGACGAACTGCGCCGTCTTCGCCTCGAGCTTGTCGGCCGCCTTCAGCAACAGCGCGCGCCGCTCGCCGGGGCCGCTGTCGCGCCAGGTCTTGAACGCCTGCGCCGCGGCATCGACCGCCGCAATGGCATCGGCCACGCTGGCCGCCGGCGCGCGCGACGCGACGCCGCCGTCGAGCGGGTTGCGGCGCTCGAACAGCGCGCCCTTCTCGGCGCCGACCGCCAGACCGTTGATCAGCATCGACACATCGCTCAACGCGTTCTCCTTCTGACTCGCTGCGCCCTGCCCGAGGTAGGCCTGGCGGATGACGGTGGAACGCGCCAACAGCCGCGCCGGCCCGCTGGCCACCAGCGCGCCGCGCTCGAGCACGTAGCCGTGGTCGGCCACCGCGAGCGCCTTGCGCACATTCTGTTCGACCATCAGTACCGCGGTTCCGGTGTCGGCAATGCGGCGCACCATCGCCAGCACCTCGTCGATCATCTTCGGCGCCAGCCCGAGCGACGGCTCGTCGAGCATCAGCAGCCTGGGCGCGCTGACCATCGCGCGCGCCAGCGCGACCATCTGCTGCTCGCCGCCGCTCATCGTGCCGGCGAGCTGGCGCGCGCGTTCGGCGAGCTTGGGAAAGTCGCGCAGCACCTGCGCCAGGCGCGCCGCGCGTTCGCGCGGCTGCAGCAGCCAGCCGCCGAGCTCGACGTTGTCGTGCACGCTCATCTGCGCGAACAACTGGCGGCCTTCGGGCACCAGCACCAGGCCGCGGCGCACGATGTCCGAGGGCTTCTCGTCGGCGGCGATCTCGTCGCGGCCGAGCCGCACTCGGCCGCTGCGCGCAACGAGGCCGGCGATGGCCTTCAGCAGCGTCGACTTGCCAGCGCCGTTAGGGCCGAGGATCACGGTGAGCGCGCCGCGCGTCTCGAGCGCCAGGTCGCGCAGCACCTGGAAGCCACCGTAGCCGGCGCTCAAGGCATCGATGCGCAATGCCTGCGAAGTCATGTGGCCCACGGCCGTGCGGCGCTCACGCCACCTCCACCATCTCGTCGCCGAGATAGGCCTCGATCACCTCGACGTTGCGCGCCACCTCGGCGGGCAGCCCGTCGGCGATCTTGCGGCCCTGGTGCAGGACGATCGCGCGCTCGACGTGCTTGAGCAGCGTCGCCACCGCGTGCTCGATCCAGATCACCGTCAGGTCGAGGTCGTCGCGCAGGCGGCGGATCAGCTGCGCCATCGACACCACCTCGGCCTCGGTGAGGCCGGCGGCCACCTCGTCGAGCAGCAGCAGCCGCGGCCGCGTCGCCAGCGCCATGCCGATCTCGAGCAGGCGCTGCTGCGACGGCGTGATCGCCGCCGCCGGCAGCGCGGCCTGCGCCTCGAGGCCGATCAGCCGCAGGATGCTGGCGGCATCCTTCAGCAGCCATGAGCCCCCGCCCGGCCGCTCCGAAGGGGGCGAATCCCGCTCGGCGCGGCGGAGCCGCAGGCCCCAAGGGTGCATCAGCGAGCCGCTGCGGCCACGGCCAGCGAACTTCAGCCCGAAGTCGATGTTCGCGCCCACGCTCAATTCGCCGAACGTGCGCGGCGTCTGGAACGTGCGCGCGACGCCGTGGCGGGCATAGCGGTGCGGCCGCGCTCCGGTCAGCCGGCGGCCCTGCACGAACAGGTCGCCCGAGTTCGGTGGCTGCACGCCCGACAGCGCGTTGAAGAAGGTGGTCTTGCCGGCACCGTTGGGGCCGATGATGCCCACCAGCTCGCCCGGCGCGAACGCGGCGCTGACGTCGTCGACGGCGCGCAACCCGCCGAAGCGGATCGTCACCGCGCGCGCCTCGAGCAGCGCGTGGCCGTTCACGCGCCGCTCCTGCGCCACCGCGGCCAGCGCAGCGACGCCAAGCCGCCGGGCAGGTACAGCACGCAGGCGATCAGCAGCAGGCCGAGCGCCATCAGGTAGACCTGCGGCGCCTGCAGCCGCAACGCCTCGGCCAGCAGGCTGAACACCACCGCGGCGATCAGCGGGCCCCACAGCGTGGCGGCGCCGCCGACCAGCGCGATCAGCACGGTCTGGAAGCCGATGAACGGGTTGAACACGGTGGCCGGGTCGATGTAGGTCCAGCGTACGCTCATCGCCGCGCCGACCGCGCCGGCGAACGCCGCGGTGATCGCGAAGCCGCCGATCTTCACCAGCCGCGTGTCGACGCCGAGCGTCTCGGCACGCTGCTCGTCGGCGCCGATGCCCGCCATCGCCAGGCCGAAGCGGCTTGCGCGCACGACGATCGACGTCAGCACCGCGGCCACCGCGAGCACCAGCACGGTGACGTACACGGTGCCGGGCTCGGGCACCACCGCGATCAGGCGGCCGACGGTGCCGGTGACGCGCTTCTCCCACAGCGTGATCGCATGGCGGATCAACTCGGCCATGCCGAAGGTCAGCACCGCGAAGTAGGTGCCGCGCAGGTGCAGCACTGCGGCGCCCATCGCCAGCGCCACCGCAGCCGCGAGCGCGGCAGCGAGCACGATCGTGCCGACCCAGCCGATCGATTGCAGCAGCAACGCGCCGGTGTACGCGCCGATGCCGAAGAACGCCGACGTCGCCAGCGACAGGTAGCGCGTGCTGCCGCAGAACAGGCCCCAGCTAGTGGCCAGCGCGGTGTACATCAGGCAGGTCAGCGCCAGCGACACCGCGAAGTCGCTGGCGTAGCGCGGCAGCGCCAGGGCCCAGCCGGCGAGCGCCACCAGCAGCAACAGGTCGCGGCGAAACTGCGGCTTCACTATGCACCCCTGGCGCTTCGCGCCTCCCCGCCAAGCGGGGGCTGAGCCCATTCGGGCGGCCGGGCGGGGCTCATTGCTTGAACAAGCCGTTGGGCCGCCACAGCAGCACGGCGATGAACACGCCGTACGACAGCAGCGCCTTCAGCGACGGGCTGGTGAGTTCCATGCCCACCGCCTCGATCACGCCGAGCAGCAGGCCGCCGACCAGCGAGCCGGTCATGCTGCCGAAGCCACCGAGCGTGATGACGATCAGCGCACTCACCGTGTACGGCTCGCCCATCGACGGCGAGATGGTGTAGGCCATCGACAGCAGGCAGCCGGCGACGCCCGACAGCCCGAGCCCGACCCCGAACATCAGCGGATGCAGGCGATCGGTGTCGATGCCCACCAGTTGCGCGCCGGTGGGCGACTGCATCAGCGCGCGCACCGCCTTGCCGAGCATCGTCAGTCGCAGCAGCGCGATCAGCGCGCCGCTGATCGCCAGCGCCAGCCCGAACAGCAGCAGCTTGTTGGCGGCGAACTGCGCGCCGCCGATCGCCACCGGGTCGCTGCGGTAGTCGTAGCCGCGCAGGTCGGCGCCCCAGATCGATTGCGCAATGTTCTGCAGCAGGAACATCAGGCCGAAGCAGACCAGCAGGCCGCGCGCCTCGAAGACGTCGAGGTTGGCGCTGGTGCGCGTCAGGCGCCGGAACACCAGCCGGTGCACCGCCAGACCGATGCCCATCAGCAGCACGAACGACAGCGGCACCATCGCCAGCGGCGGCCACTGCAGCACGGCGGCCGCGGTCCAGGTGAGAAAGGCGCCGAGCATCAGGAACTCGCCGTGCGCCACGTTGAGGATGCGCATCAGCCCGTACTGCAGGTTCAAACCGAGCGCCACCAGCGCGTAGATGCCTCCGGTGATCAGACCGGAGGCGATCAGCTCGGCCGCCGCGCCGGCCGACATTCAGCTCCAGGCCGGCTTGGACGCGATCAACGGCGCGGTGGCGAACGCCTTGGGCCACACCACCTCGAACTCGCCCTTCTGCCACTGGCAGACGCTGCCCGGCGTGCCGACGTTCTCGCTGCCGACGAACCTGATCTTGCCGAGGATCGTGGCGTGCTCGTTGTTGGCCACGTAGTCGCGCAGCGCCCTGCGGTCGAGCCCGACCTTGGCGACGCCGGCGGTCATGATCTCCAGCGCGGCCCAGCAGGCGCCGCTGGCCCAGCGGTCGGGCTCCTTCTGGGCGCCGAACTTCTTGACGTGGGCGTCGAAGTACGCCTTGGCGCCGGCGCTGGTCTTGCTGTTCCACGAACCCATGCCGAGCACACCCTCGGCGCCGGCGCCCATCACGTTGCGGTAGACCTGGAACGCGGTGCCCACCGAGGCGTAGAAGAACTTCGGATTGAAGCCGATCTCCTTGCTCTGCCGGCTGGCCAGGATGGTGTCCGGCGGATAGGTCAGGCCGATGAAGGCATCGGGGTTCTTGTCCTTCATCGAGCGCAGCACGGGCGACAGATCCTTGACGCCGAGCGGGTAGCTCTTGTCCTCGACGATGCTGATGCCGCTGCCCTGCACCGCGACCTTCAGCGCGGCATAGTTCTCGAGGCCGAACAGGTCGTCGACGTAGATCACGACCGCGGTCTTGGCGCCGTGGCTCTTCAGCATGTCGACCAGCGCGTCCATCATCGGCTTGGGCTGCTGCAGCATCAGGAAGAAGTACGGCAGCTTCAACTCCACCAGTTGGCGGCTGAGCGCGGTGGGCGCCAGGAACGGGTAGCCGAAGCGGTCGGCCAGCGGTGCGATCGCGAAGTTGGCATTGCTGCCCCACGGCGGCAGCACCAGATCGACCTTGTCGCTGCCCATCAGCTTCTCGTAGGTGCGCACGCAGGTTTCGATGTTGCTCTGGTCGTCGGAGCTGATCAGCTCGATCGGGCGCTTGCTGCCCTTGACGTTCAAACCGCCGGCGGCGTTTTGCTGTTCGGCCCACAGCAGGTAGTTGGGCTCCTGGCTCACCTGGGCGCCCGGCGCCCACGGGCCGGTGCGCGCGATGGCGTAGCCTACGCGCACCGGCGCGCCCTGGGCCCGCACGAGGGCAGGCAGCGCCAGGGCCGATGCGGCCACGGTCTGCAGCACGGTGCGACGTTGGGTCATGGCGGGTCTCCTGACGGTAAGCCGGTCTGGCAGTGCCGCGCAGTGTGACCGAACCGGGTTCGCGCCGCTTGCCTGTGTATGCACGGCGCTTGCCGTGACGTGCACCCGCGATGGGACTTACCCGAGGTGCCTCCCAAGCCGATTGAGTGCCCGCGGCCGGGCCGATACGCTTGGCGCATGCGCACGCCGATCAGCACGATGAGCACCGACCTGGTGTCGCCAGGCGAGCGGGTGGGCTTCTGGTCCGACTGGCTGAACCGGCTGTTCCACGGGCTCGATTCCGACGTCTACGGCGACACCGACTTCGACGGCCGCGTCTGCACCGTGCACGCCGGCGACGTCGTGCTGACGCGGCTGGAGGCCAGCCGCCACCGCGTGATGCGGTCGGCGTCGCAGGTGCGCGGCTCGGAGGTCGGCTACCTGAAGATCGTCGCGCCGTGGACGGGCTGCGCCGGCGTCGAGCAGAAGGGCCGCGAGGCCTGGGTCACGCCCGACCAGTGGAGCATCTACGACACCACCGACGCCTACGCGGTAGCCAACCCGGTGCGCGTCGAACACCTGATCGTGATGGTCCCGAAGGAGCGCCTGACCGAACGCGGCCTAGCGCTCGACCCGCTGATGGCGCGGCGCCTCGGCGGCTCGGGCGGCGTGTCGCGGCTGGCGCTCGAGACGATGCGCTCGGCGTACCGCGAACTACCCGGCATGAGCGACACCTCGGCGCGCGGCGTCGGCGACGCCATCGTGCAACTGGTGCACCTGTCGATGCTCGACCTCGCCGGCGCGGCCACCGCGGTGACGCAGCGCGAGGCGCTGCGCGAGCGCATCAAGCGCCACGTGGCCGAGCACATCGGCGACCCGCAACTGAGCGTCGACAGCATCGCGCTGGCGCTCAACTGCAGCCGGCGCAACCTGTACAACGCCTTCGCCGAGGAGCCCGACGGCGTGGCCGGCTACGTGCTGCGCCGCCGGCTCGAGGCGTGCCGGCAGGCGTTCGACGACAGGCGCCAAGCGCACCGCTCGATCACCGACATCGCGCTGGCATTCGGCTTCTCGAGCATGGCGCACTTCAGTCGCGTGTTCCGCGCCCACCTCGGGCTGGCGCCCAGCGACTACCGGCGCGGCGTCGCGGCCTGACTGCGTGGGGCTCACGTTGGAGGAGGAGTCGATGCACAAGTTGGTCGACCGCTTGGGCGGTCTGCTGGTCGATGGATTCCACTACCTCGCGCTGTTTGCCATCGGCGGCTCCATCGTCTGGTCGGCGACATTCGCCTTCATCGACATGGCCGGCAGGGGTCACGCTTCCATCGAGGACATCCTGCTGCTGTTCATCTACCTCGAACTCGGCGCCATGGTGGGGATCTACTTCAAGACCAACCACATGCCGGTACGCTTCCTGATCTATGTCGGCATCACCGCGCTGACCCGCCTGCTGGTCGGAGACATCGCCGCCCACCATCGGCTCGAGTGGGGGCTGCTGGTGGTGCCGACCGCGATCCTGCTGCTTGCCGTCGCCGGTCTGGTGGTGCGCTATGGCTCGGCGCGCTTTCCGTCGGCGAGCCAAGAAAGCCCGTGAAGAAGGGCTGCCGATGTCTACGCCCGAGCCAGAGCTCTCCAGAAGTCCGTTCGCCATGGCCGCCAAGGGTTCACGATCAGCACACCGAAGGCGGCGAAGTCCCGTCTATTCCACCGGCCAGCGCTCAGCGCGGGCACTCGTCGAACAGCTTGACCGTGCAGCGCGCGCAGCTGCCGGCGTCGAGCCGCGGCACGCTGGTGGCGATCGCGCTGCGCTTGTCCGGAAAGTCGAGTCCGTCAGCGGTAGTCGTGTTCGCGCTGGTCCCTCGCGGCGCGGGTGGCACGGCGGTGTTGCGCTCAGTTCTTCGGCACCAGCCCGAAGCCCGCGGCCAGCTCATGCGCCGCCTTCCACTGCGATTGCAGATAGCGGTGCGATTCGACATAGCCGCGGAAGATCGGCTTGTTGCCCGACTGCTCGACCAGTGCGATCCAGGCCTTGTCCTGCGACACCTTGCGCAGCGCGTCTTCCCAGAAGCGGATCTGGTCGGCGTTGACGCCGGGCGCCAGCGCCACGCCGTTGTAGGTGACGTAGTCGGCAGCCACGCCCTGTTCGCGCCAGGTCTTGATCTGCGCCAGCGGCCCGCTGCCGCGCTCGCGCGCGGCGCTCGCCAGCACGCGCAACTTGCCGGCTGCGACCTGCGGCATGACCAGCGGCGCGGTGGCCGAGACGACGTCGACATGCCCGCCGAGCAGCGCAACGATGGAGTCGGCCGACGAGCGGAACGGCGCCACCGTCAGCTTGTCGACGGCCACGCCGGCCACCTTCAGCGGCTTGGCCAGCGCCAGGTGCGTGCTCTGCCCGATGCCGGGCGCCACCGCGACGCGCAGCTTGGTCGGATCGGCCTTCAGCGCGGCAACCAGATCGGCACCGATGTGCAGCGGCGAGTCGGCGCGCACGGCCACCAGCGTCGTCTCCTCGACCAGCATCGCCACCGGGGTGAAATCACGCGGGTCGGCCTTGATCAGGCCGCTCACCGCGCCGGCGATCAGCGCGGTGTGGAAAGTGGTGAGCACATGCGCGTTGCCGGCCATGCTCTTAACCTGCTGCATGGCGATCGCACCGCCGCCGCCGGCCCTGTTCTCGACGACGACGGGCTGGCTGCTGACCAGCCCGAGCGCCTCGAGCCTGTCCTTCACGCCGCGTGCGTACAGATCGGCCGTGCCACCCGGCGAGACGGCGACGACGTAAGTGATGCGCTCGGTGGGTTTCCACTGCGCCTGGGCCACGCCGGCGCCGATGGCCAGTGCCAGCGCCGCGGCGATCTGGGGGCGGATCTGCATCGTGTTCTCCTCGGCAGGCAGGGCGCTATTGCCACTTCAGCAAGGTGTGCTCCATGCGCGACATGCCGGCGGTGACGAGCATGCCGAGCACGGCCAGCACCAGCAGCAGGCCCATCACGCCGTTCATGTTGAAGGTCGACTGCATGTAGGCCAGCGTCTGGCCGAGCCCGCGCTCGGCGGCCAGCAGCTCGGCGCCGATCACGCCGAGCATCGAGTAGACGACGGCCAGCCGCAGCCCCGAGGCGATCACCGGCACCGCCGACGGCAGCGTGATCTGCACGAAGAGCTGATGCGGCGACGCGCCGAGGCTGCGCGCCAGCGTGAGCAGGTCGCCCGACACGCCGCGGATGCCTGCCACGGTGCTGGCCAGCACGATGAAGAACGCGAGGCTGGTGCCGACTGCGATCTTCGAGCCCAGCCCGAGCCCGAACCAGAGCAGGAACAGCGGCACCAGCGCGATGCGCGGCATCGCGTTGAGCAGCGTCAGGTACGGACTGGCGGCGCGCTCGAAGCGCGGGAAGGCGACGAACACCAGCCCGAGCCCGATCGCCAGCACGCTGCCCAGCGCGAACGACGCCGCCGTGCCGGCGAGCGTGTAGCCGAGATCCACCCACAGCTTGGGCTTGAGCACGAAGCCTTGGTAGAGGAACTTGACGATCTCGGTCGGGCGACCGAAGAAGGTCGGGTCGAGCCAGCCGCGCGCGCAGGCGTATTCCCACGTGCTCACGAGCACGGCCAGGAAGACCAGGTGGGCGGCGACTTCACGCCGGAGGCTGTGCTGCCTGATTTCGTTCACTGGTGCCTCCTTACGCGACGTCCGCCTTGGGCACGGCGCCCGACTGCTGGATGCCGCGCTCGAGCTGCTCCCACACATGGGTGTAGATCGCGTGGAACTCGGGGTTCTTCTGCAGCGCGCGCACCGAGCGCGGGCGCGGCAGCGCGATCGGCACGTCGGCGACGATGCGCCCCGGGCGCGCGCTCATCACGATCACGCGGTCGGACGGCGCCACCGCCTCGGCCAGGTCATGCGTGATGAAGACCACCGTGCGGCGCTGCGCCTGCCACAGCTGCAGCAGCAAGTCCTCCAGCGCGAGTTTGGTCTGCGCGTCGAGCGCGCCGAACGGCTCGTCCATCAGCAGGATCGGCGAATCGAGCGCGAAGGTGCGCGCCAGCGCGCAGCGCTGGCGCATGCCGTGCGACAGCGCCTTGGGATGGTGGCCCTCGAACCCCGCCAGGCCCACCTGTGCCAGCAGCGCGCGCGCGCGCGCCTCGGCCTGCGCCTTGGGCACGCCGCGCGTCTGCATGCCGTAGCAGGCGTTGCCCAGCGTCGTGCGCCAGGGCAGCAGGCAGTCGCGCGCCAGCATGTAGGCCAGGTCGGCGTTGCCCGCGCGCGGCGCCTTGCCGAGGATGGAGATCGTGCCCTGCTGCGGTGGCAGCAGGCCGGTGAGCTGATTGAGCACCGTCGTCTTGCCGCAGCCGCTGGGGCCGACGATCGAGACGAAGTCGCCGGTGCCGATCTGCAGCGAAAAATCGTCCACCGCCAGCACCTGCACGCCGAAGCGCACGCTCAGGTGCTCGATCGCGATCGCCACCGGCCGCCCCGGTTCGGTGGCCGGGGGCCGGGTGGAAGCAGGCGCCGCCGCGTTCATCAGCGCGCCCCGGCGACGTCGAGAATCGCGCCGCTGACGTACGAGGCCGCCGGCGAGGCCAGCCACACGATGGCCTCGGCCACCTCGCTGGGCTGGCCGGCGCGCTTCATCGGGATGAACTTGGCACCGCGCTCGATGCGGTCGGGGATACCGCTCTTGACCTGGCTCGCGGTGTCGATCAGCCCCGGGCGCACGGCGTTGACGCGGATGCCCTCCTCGGCCACCTCGGCGGCAAGGCCGAAGGTCAGCGTGTCGAGCGCGCCCTTCGATGCTGCGTAGTCCATCCACAGGTTCGGCGCCCCGAGCCGTGACGACGCCGACGAGACATTGACAATCGTGCCGCCTCTCCCGCCGTGCCGCGTGGACATGCGCCGGATCGCCTCGCGCGCGCACACGATGGCGCCGGTGATGTTGGCAGCAAAGATGGCGTTGCAGCGCGCGGCGCTCATATCCTCCACGCGGCAGCGGCCGTCGCCTGTGATGGCGGCGTTGTTGACCAGCGCGCCGACCGGCCCGAGCTCGGCGTCGACGACGCGGAACATGCGGGCCACCGCCTCCTCGTCGGCGACGTCGGCCTGCACGACGAGCGCGCGCCGGCCGGCGGCGCGAACATCGGCGGCCACGGCATCGGCCGCGGCGCGGTCGCTCACGTAGTTGACGCACAAATCCCAGCCATGCGCCGCAGCCACACGCGCAGTGGCGGCGCCGATGCCGCGGCTGGCTCCGGTCACGATCATCACGTTCACGTCTGCATCCTCCGCGCCTCAGCGCTGCCGGCTATTGAATTCGGGGCGCCGGCCGGCGAGCCACGCGCCCACGCCCTCGGCGGCGTCGGCGCCGGCGTCGAGCGGATCGCGCAGGGCGCTCGACAGCCGCGTGGCCGCGGCGATGTCGAGGTCCAGGCTGCGCCGGATCAGCGCCTTGGCCGCGGCCACGCCGGCCGGGCTGTGGCCCGCGATCTCGCGTGCCAGTTCGAGCGTGCGCACGCGCAGCTCGGCGTGCGGCACCACCAGCTCGACGAAGCCGAGCACGAACGCCTCGGCAGCAGTGAAGCGCCGCGCCGACAGCACGATGTAGCTGGCACGGCCGCGGCCGACCATGTGCGCCAGCCGCACCGGGCCGCCGGCACCGGGAAACGAACCCGCGCTGCGCAGCTCGGTCAGCGCGAACAGCGCCTGATCCGACGCCACCCGCATGTCGCAGGCGAGCGCCAACTCGAGCGACCCGGCCATCGCCGGACCGTTGACCATTGCGATCACCGGCATCGGCAGCGCCTCGATGCGCTCGACGACGCGCAGCCAGGTGTCGCGCTGGCGGCGCACGGCCTCGGCATCGAGCCCGGCGCGCTCCTTCAAATCGGCGCCGGCGCCGAAGGCCG
>DASURM010000290.1:0-6413 GCA_036280035.1 Burkholderiaceae bacterium
ACAAGCCGCAGGACGAAAAAGGCGGCCTCGGCGGCGAGGTGAAGTTCGGCTGGAACGCCAAGACCACCGAAATCCGCTGACCCCACCGACGCCATGCCACTCCGGGAGTCTCCGCACGGCGGCGGCGGCGCCGACGCCTTCCTGCACGTGCAGACCAAGCGTGCCGGCAAGGTCAAGGGCGAGGCCACCGAACCCGGTCACGCCGACGACATCCGCGTCGTCGGCTGGCAGTGGAGCTTGACGGCAGGCTCGGCGCTCGGCAGCAAGCAGGCCACGGGTCGCAGGGCCTACTCCGCCCTCACCGTGCACAAGCAGATCGATTCGGCCACCACCGCGTTGATGGCGGCGCTGTCCACCAACGATGAGGTGAAGGAAGCCAAACTCACGCTGCGGCGTGCCGGCGGCGAACAGGAAGACTTCTTCATCGTCAAGCTCGAACAGGCTCGCATCACTTCGGTGCAGCACAGCGGCGAAGCCGACGGCAGCACGCACGAGACGGTGACCATCGCCTTCACCAAGGTCGAGGTGGAGTACCGGCCGCAGAAGGCCACCGGCGGCCGTGGCGGCAGCCACGTGTTCAACGACGAGCTGGTGCAGAACTGAAGGGCGCTGTCATGGCCGACGCCGAAGCACTGCTGGCCGCCGGCGACCCGGCCGCCGCACTCAAAGCCCTGCAGCAACGGGTGCGAGAGCACGCGGCCGACGCCAAGCTGCGCACCTTCCTGTTCCAGTTGCTGGCCGTGCTCGGCCAATGGCCGCGCGCACTCGACCAGCTCAAGGTGTGCGGCGAACTCGACCCGGCTACGCTGGCGATGGTCAACACCTACAGCGCAGCGGTGCAATGCGAGCGCGCTCGCGAGGCGGTGTTCGCCGGCAGCGCGACGCCGCACGTATTCGGCCCGCCCGCCGAATGGATCGCGCGGCTCGCGCAGGCACTGCAACTCGACGCCCAGGGGCGCGGCGTCGAGGCCGCGGCAGCGCGCGCGGCCGCGCTCGACGCCGCGCCGCCGACGCGCGGGCGCCTCAACGATGCCGAGTTCGAGTGGATCGCCGATGCCGACTCGCGGCTCGGGCCGACGCTCGAGGTGATCATCAACGGGCGCTACGGCTGGCTGCCGTTCGAGCACGTCGCGGCACTGGCGATCGAACCGGTGGTCGACCTGCGCGACCTGGTGTGGGCCCCGGCGCAGGTCACCTTCGCCAACGGCGCCGGCACGGTGTGCCTGTTGCCGGTACGCTACGTCGGCACCGCCGCGCAGGCCGACGGCGCGCTCCAGTTGGCGCGCAAGACCGAATGGCTCGAGCTGGGCGAAGGCCAGTATCGCGGCCTGGGCCAGCGCGTGCTCGCCACCGACGCGGCCGAAGTCGGCCTGTTGGAACTGCGCAGCCTCGCGATCGAGCCCGCGGCCGCGAGCTGACGCGGGCATGGCCACCACCGAACTGCGCGACCGCCTGCAGCCCGCGTTGCTCGACCGGCTGACCGATCGGGCGCCGCACCAGCGCCTGGAGTCCGAGCAAGACAGCGTGATGACCAAGGCGCAGTTGCGCCAGGCCGTGCTGCGCGACCTCGCCTGGCTGTTCAACGCGACGCAGCCGCATCCCGAATGGGCCGGCACGATGCCGCCGATCGCCGGCACCGTGCTCAACTTCGGCCTGCCGCCGCTGGCCGGCCAGCGCGTCTCGCGGCTCGACGTGCACGAACTCGAGGCCACCATCGCGCAGGCGATCCGCACCTTCGAGCCGCGCATCCTGGCCGACACGCTGGCGGTGCGTGCGCTCGAAGCCAGCAGCGTGCTCGACACCCACAACACGATCGAGTTCGAGATCCGCGGCCACCTGTGGGCCCAACCGGTGCCGCTGGAGATCCTGCTGCGCACCCGGCTCGACCTCGAGGCGGGCCAGGTCGAGGTGCGCGACGCTGCGCCCTCGGCACCCACGCGCCAGGAGTGAGATCGGGTGGACGCGCGCTTCACCCGCCTCTACCAGGACGAGCTGACGCACCTGCGCGAGCTGGGAGCCGAGTTCGCGCGCGAGCACCCCAAGATCGCGGCGCGCCTGAGCCTCGAAGGGGTCGAGGTCGCCGACCCGTACGTCGAGCGCCTGCTCGAAGGCTTCGCGTTCCTGGCCGCGCGCGTGCACCTGAAGCTCGACGCCGAGCAACCGCGCCTGATCGCGCAGCTGCTCGACGCGCTGTACCCGAACTTCCTGGCGCCGCAGCCGTCGATGATGGTGGCGCGCTTCGGCGTCGACGTCACCGACCCCAACCTGGCTCAGGGCTATCGCGTACCGCGCGACAGCGCATTGCTGTCGACGCTGCCGCGCGGGCAGGAAACCACCTGCGAGTTCCGCACCGCGGCCGAGGTCATCTTGTGGCCGCTGGAGCTGACCCAGGTGCAGTATTTCAGCCACGCGCCCGAGCTGGGACTGACGCGCTGGCCACCGGCGCGCGCCGCGCGCGGCGGGCTGCGGCTGCGGCTGCGCGCCGGCGCCGGCATCGAGATCGGGCAACTCGCGCTCGACCGCCTGGCGCTGTACATCGCCGCGCCCGACGACGTGGCGATGCGCCTGCACGAGCTGCTGGTCGGCGCCCCACTGGGCACACTGGCCGGTGCGCCGGCCGACGGCACGGCCACCGACCTTGCCGCCCGCTGGCGCGACGAGCGCAGCGTCGCGCAGCTCGGGTTCGGCGACGACGAGGCGCTGCTGCCCGAGACGCTGCGCGAGTTCTCGGGCCACCGCCTGCTGCAGGAGGTAGCGTCGTTGCCGCAGCGGCTGCTGTTCTTCGAGATCCGCGACCTCGCGCCGCGGCTGGCCGCCGTGCGCGGCTCCGAGCTGGAACTCGTGGTGCTGTTCGGCCGCGGCGATGCTGCGCTCGAACCGCTCGTCGACGCCGACAGCCTGGCGCTGCACTGCACGCCGGCGATCAACCTGTTCCCGAAGCGGCTCGATCGCGTGCAGCTCGGCGCAGGTTCGTGGGAGTACCACGTGGTGCCCGACCGCACGCGGCCGATGGACTACGAGGTGCACAGCGTGCACAGCGTGCAGGGCCACGGCGCCGGCAGCGACCCGGTGCGCACATTCAAGCCGCTGTACCACTGGCAGCACGGCAACGCGCCGGGCGGCCATGGCTGGTACACCTTGCGCCGCGAGCCGCGTCGGCCGTCGGAGCGGCAGCGTCAGCACGGCGCGCGCGTGCCCTCGTACCTCGGCGAGGAGCTGTTCCTCTCGCTCGCCGACCCGGGACACGGGCCGTACCGCGAGACGCTGCGCCAACTGACCGTCGGCGCGCTGGTCACCAACCGCGACCTACCGGTGCTGCTGCCGCAGGGTGCCGCCGCGGGCGATCGCGGCTGGCGCCTCGAGACGCCAGGGCCGGTGTCGAGCGTGCACTGCCTGCGCGGCCCGACGCGGCCGGTGTCGCGCCAGCCGAGCGGCGAGATCGCCTGGCAGCTGATCGCGCAACTCACTCGCAACCAGGTGGGCACCGGCGACGACGAGGCCAACGCCGAGGCGCTGCGCGAACTGCTGCGCCTGCACGGCAGCCCGGGCGACATCGCCTGGGCGCAGCAGGCCGATGGCGTTCGGCGCCTGCGCGCACGCCCGGTGGTGCGTCGCCTGCCCTTCCCGGGCCCGCTGTCGTTCGGTAGCGGCGTCGAGTTCGAGTTGCATGTCGACGAGCAGGCGTTCCACGGCGCCAGCGCCTTCCTGCTGGCCAGCGCGATCGAGCGCCTGCTGGCGCGCCGCGTGTCGATCAACAGCTTCACGCAGCTGGCGCTGGTGAGCGCGCAGCGCGGCGTGCTGATGCGCTGGCCGCCGCGCATCGGCGAAGGGCCGTTGCTGTGAGCCCCGCCCGGCCGCCCGAAGGGGCTCAGCCCCCGCTCGGCGGGGAGGCGCGAAGCGCCAGGGGTGCACTTGTGAGCGTGCCGGGCCGCGCCGAAGCGCTTGCCAACCGCGGCGTGCAGCGAGAAGACCGCGCCGCGGAAGACCTCGCCCGCCTGCTGCAGGCGGTGCACGACCAACCCTGGGCGTACGACTTCTTCGCGCTGATGCGGCGCATCGATTCGCTGCGTCCGCAGTTGCCGCGCACCGGCGAGGCCGCACGCCCGCAGCAGGAGGCGCTGCGCCTGGCGCAGCCGCCCGAGCTCGACTTCGCGCCGGCGGCGCTGTCGCGGCTGGAGTTGCGCGGCGACGCACCGCCGCGGCTGTCGGCGCGCTTCTTCGGCCTGCTCGGGCCGCACGGCCCGATGCCGCTGCACTTCACCGAGTACCTGCGCGAGCGCGTGCACCACCATGGCGACAGCGCCGGCGCGCACTTCCTCGACATCTTCCACCACCGACTGCTGAGCCTGTTCTACCGCGCGTGGGCGCAGGCGCAGCCGACGGTGCACGTCGATCGCCCGCCCGACGACCGCTTCATCGCCTGGCTCGGCGCCGCCGCGGGGCTGCCGGCGCGCAGCGGCCGCGTACCGCGCGAAGCAGTGGCATTGCACGCCGGCCTGCTGGCGGGACGCACGCGCTACCCCGAGGCCACGTGCAAGGTGCTGCGCCACTATTTCGACGTGCCGGTGGCGCTGCAGCCGCACGTGGGCCAGTGGCTCGCGGTTGAAACCGAAGACCGCTCGCGGCTGGGCTTTGCGCGCAACCGCGCAGAACGCGCGTGCGCGCCGGGCGCCGCGCTCGGCCGCAACGCCAACGCCGGCTCGCGCACCTGGGACCGCCAGCATCGCGTGCGGCTGCGGCTGGGGCCGCTGACGCATGCCCAGCACGCGTCGTTCCTGCCCGGCGGCGATGCCTGGGGCCCGCTCACCGACTGGGTCGCGCTGCTGACACCCCCGCAGATGCAGTGGGAGCTCCAACTCGAACTGCGCAGCGACTCGCGGCCACCGCCGGTACTCGGGCGGCGCATGCGGCTGGGCGTCACGAGCTGGCTGGGCGGCGCGCCCGCGGCTGCACCGCGCCAGTTGCGCCTGCGCCCGGCGACATCGTTCCTCGTGCGCCGCGTGAGCGGCGCGCGAAAAGAGCCCCAGGGAGGCTGACATGCCAGAGATCTCACGCACCTCGTCGTTCGGCAAGCTGTCGCCGCTGGCCTACAAGGCGATCGAAGGCGCCACGGTGTTCTGCAAGCTGCGCGGCAACCCGTTCGTCGAGCTGCAGCACTGGATCGCGCAGATCCTGAACGCGCCCGACAGCGACCTGCACCGCATCGTGCGCCACTTCAACCTCGACACCTCGGCGCTGGCGGCCGACATCACGCAGGCGCTCGATCGCCTGCCGCGCGGCGCGGCGTCGATCAGCGACATCTCGAGCTTCGTCGACACCGCGGTCGAGCGCGGCTGGGTCTACGGCTCGCTGATGTTCGGCGCGCGCCAGGTGCGCACCGGCCACCTGGTGGTGGGGTTGCTGAAGACGGCGTCGCTGCGCGGCGCGCTGATGGGCGTGTCGCGCCAGTTCGAGCGCATCCACGTCGACGACCTGTGCGCGAATTTCGACACCCTGCTGGCCGGGTCGCCCGAAGCGGCGTCGGCGCCGAGTGAGAGCGGCGCCGCTCCCGGTGAGGCGAGCGACGCGATCGCGCCGGCGGCGATGGGCAAGCAAGAGGCACTCAAGCGCTTCACCGCCGACCTCACCGCCCAGGCGCGCGACGGCAAGATGGACCCGATCGTCGGCCGCGACGACGAGATCCGCCAGGTGGTCGACATCCTGATGAGGCGCCGCCAGAACAACCCGATCCTCGTCGGCGAGGCCGGCGTCGGCAAGACCGCGGTGGTCGAGGGTTTCGCGCAGCGCATCGCGCGCGGCGACGTGCCGCCGTCGCTGAAGGAGGTGGAGTTGCGCGTGCTCGACGTCGGCCTGCTGCAGGCCGGCGCCAGCATGAAGGGCGAGTTCGAGCAGCGGCTGCGCTCGGTGATCGACGAGGTGCAGGCCTCGCCCAAGCCGATCATCCTGTTCATCGACGAGACGCACACGCTGGTCGGTGCCGGCGGTGCCGCCGGCACCGGCGACGCCGCCAACCTGCTGAAACCGGCGCTGGCGCGCGGCGCGCTGCGCACGATCGGCGCCACCACCTTCGCCGAGTACAAGAAGCACATCGAGAAGGACCCGGCGCTGACGCGGCGCTTCCAGAGCGTGACGATCGACGAGCCCACCGAGCCCAAGGCCACGCTGATGATGCGCGGCGTCGCCAGCACGATGGAGAAGCACCACCGCGTGCAGATCCTCGACGAGGCGCTCGAGGCCGCGGTGAAGCTGTCGCATCGCTACATCCCGGCGCGCCAGTTGCCCGACAAGTCGGTGAGCCTGCTCGACACCGCGTGCGCACGGGTCGCGGTGAGCCTGCACGCCACGCCGGCCGAGGTCGACGACAGCATGAAGCGCATCGAGGCGCTGCAGACCGAGCTCGAGATCCTCGGGCG
>DASURM010000291.1:0-5676 GCA_036280035.1 Burkholderiaceae bacterium
CAAGGGCGTCGACGTGGCGGCGATGATGAAGGAGATCTACGGCAGGAAGGGCGGCGCCTGCGAGGGCAAGGGCGGCTCGATGCACATCGCCGATCTCGACAAGGGGATGATGGGCGCCAACGGCATCCTCGGCGCTGGCGCGCCGCTGGTGTGCGGCGCGGCGCTGGCCGCCAAGTTCCGCGGCAAGGGCGAGGTGGCGATCAGCTTCGTCGGCGACGGCGCGTCCAACCAGGGCACCTTCCTCGAAAGCCTCAACCTCGCCGCGGTATGGAACCTGCCGGCGATCTTCGTGGTCGAGAACAACGGCTATGCCGAGAGCACGAGCCGCGACTACGGCGTGGCGGTCGACAGCTACGTCGACCGCGCGGCCGGCTTCGGGCTGCCGGGCGTCACCGTCGACGGCACCGACTTCTTCGCGGTGCACGAAGTGGCCGGCGAGGTCATCGCGCGGGCGCGCAAGGGCGGTGGCCCGGCGCTGCTGGAGTGCAAGATGGTGCGCTTCCACGGCCACTTCGAGGGCGACGCGCAGACCTACCGCGGCCCCGGCGAGCTCGAGCGCATCCGCGCCGACCAGGACTGCCTGAAGAAGTTCGTCGCCGCGGTCACCGACACCGGCGTGATCAGCGCCGCGGAGCTGACGGCCATCGACCACGAGGTGCTCGGCCTGATCGAGGCCGCGGTGGTGGCCGCCAAGGCGGCGCCGCTGCCCGCCGCGAGCGACCTGCTGACCGACGTCTATGTCCGCTACTGAGCCCCCAAGGAGGAACCCATGGCACGCAAGATCAGCATGAAGCAGGCGATCAACGAGGCGCTCGACCAGGAGATGACGCGCGACCCGTCGGTGATCGTGATGGGCGAGGACATCGTCGGCGGCGCCGGCGGCGACGGCGAGCGCGACGCATGGGGCGGCGTGCTCGGCGTCACCAAGGGCCTGTATGCCAAGCACGGCGACCGGCTGCTCGACACGCCGTTGAGCGAGAGCGCCTACATCGGCGCAGCGATCGGCGCCGCCTGCTGCGGCATGCGCCCGGTGGCCGAGTTGATGTTCGTCGACTTCATGGGCGTGTGCTTCGACCAGATCTACAACCAGGCCGCGAAGTTCAAGTACATGTTCGGCGGCAAGGCGCAGACGCCGGTGGTGATCCGCGCGATGTGCGGCGGCGGCTTCCGCGCCGCGGCCCAGCACTCGCAGATGCTGACGCCGCTGTTCACGCACATCCCGGGGCTGAAGGTGGTGTGCCCGAGCACGCCGTACGACACCAAGGGCCTGCTGATCCAGAGCATCCGCGACGACGATCCGGTGATCTTCCTCGAGCACAAGAACCTCTACGGCTTCGAGGGCGAGGTGCCCGAGTCGAGCTATGCGATCCCGTTCGGCGAGGCCAACGTGGTGCGCGAAGGCAAGACCGCATCGATCGCCACCTACGGCCTGATGGTGCACCGCAGCCTCGACGCCGCCGCGGCGCTGGCCAAGGAGGGCATCGACGTCGAAGTGATCGACCTGCGCACCTTGTCGCCGCTGGACATCGACACCGTGCTCGAGAGCGTCGAGAAGACCGGGCACCTGGTCTGCGTCGACGAGGCCAACCCGCGCTGCAGCATCGCCGCCGACGTGTCGGCGCAAGTGGTGCAGCAGGCCTTCGGCGCGCTCAAGGGCCCGATCCAGATGGTGACCGCGCCGCACACGCCGGTGCCGTTCTCGCCGGTGCTCGAGGACCTCTACATCCCGAGCGCGGCGCAGGTCGCCGCCGCGGTCAAGCGCACACTGGCCCATTGAGTCGAACCGGGAGCTTGCAGTCATGAGCACCATCACCCCGATCGTGATGCCCAAGTGGGGCCTGGAGATGCGCGAAGGCACCGTCACCGCCTGGCTGGTCGACGAAGGTGCCGAGATCGCGGTCGGCACGCCGATCCTCGACGTCGAAACCGACAAGATCAGCAACGCCGTCGAGGCGCCCGACCCCGGCCTGCTGCGGCGCAAGGTCGCGCAGGAGGGCGAGACGCTGCCGGTGAAGGCGCTGCTGGCGGTGCTGGCCGACCGCTCGGTGCCCGATGCCGAGATCGACGCCTACATCGCCGGCTATGTCGTGCCGGCCGCGGGCGAAGAAGACGAAGAAGGCGCGCCGGCCACCGCCACCGCGCAGGTCGACGGCCTGACCGTGCGCTACGCGCGCCGCGGCCTCGAGCGCGGCGTGCCGGTGCTGTTCCTGCACGGCTTCGGCGGCGACCTCGACAACTGGCTGTTCAACCTCGACGCGCTGGCCAAGGTGGCGCCGGTGATCGCACTCGACCTGCCCGGCCACGGGCAGTCGACGCCGCGCCTGCCGGGCACCACGCTGTCCGACCTGGCGGGTTTCGTCGTGCACTTCCTCGACCAGCTCGACGTCGAGCGCGCGCACCTGGTCGGCCACTCGATGGGCGGCGCCATCGCCGCGCGCATGGCGCTCGATCAGCCGAAGCGGGTCGCGTCGCTGGCGTTGATCGCCAGCGCCGGCCTGGGCACCGAGATCAACGCCGGCTACGTCGAAGGTTTCATCGCTGCGGCGTCGCGGCGCGAGTTGAAGCCGGTGGTCGAGCAACTCTTTGCCGACCCCGCTCTGGTGTCGCGGCGACTGATCGACGACCTGCTGAAGTACAAGCGCATCGACGGCGTCGGCGAGGCGCTGGCGGCACTGGGCGCGAGCCTGTTCGTCGGCGGTCGCCAGACCGAGACGCCGGGGCTCGAGCTCGAGGGCAGCGGCGTGCCGGTGCTGGTGATCTGGGGTCGCGACGACCGCATCATCCCCGCGAGCCACGCCGGTCACGCGCCGCCGGGCGCCACCGTGCAGGTGTTCGACCACGCGGGTCACATGGCGATGATGGAGAAAGCGAACGAGGTCAATGCGCTGCTCGAACGGCATGTCGCGCGATAGGCGTCGCCGCGCGGCGCACGCAGCGCCGTGAGCCTGCCGGTCTTCGGCTTCGTCACGGTCCACGAGGCGGTGCTGGCCGACGGGGTCGCCCGCGAGGCGCAGTGGCTGGCGCAGGCCGCGGAGAGCGGCCGCGCGACGGCCCAGCTGTGGCGCAGCGCGCCAGCCCTCGTCGTGCCGCACAGCCACGAGCGACTGCGGCGCTGGGCCGAGGCCTGCGCCGCGAGCGCAGCCGCAGGCTGGCCGGTGCAGGTGCGCACCTCGGGCGGCGGCCTGGTGCCGCTGGGGCCCGGCGTGTTGAACCTGAGCCTGATCTGGCCCGCCGGGAGCGCGAGCCCCAGCGACACCGACGCGATCTACCGCGCGTTGACCGGCGAACTCACTGCGGCCTTCGCGCGCCTCGGGCTGGTGGCCGAGGCTCGGCCTGTCGAGGGCTCGTTCTGCGACGGCCGCTTCAACCTCGCCATCGGTGGACGCAAGTGCGTCGGCACCGCCCAGGCCTGGCGGCGCGTCGCGGGCCGGCCGCTCGTGCTCGCGCACGCGGTCATCGTCGCCACTGCCGATGCGGTCGAGCTGACCGCGGCGGCCAACCGCTTCGAAGCGGCCGCGGGCAGCGCGCGGCGCTACCGCGCCGACGCCGTCACCAGCCTGGCGCAGGCGTGGTGCGAGGCCCACGGCGAAGTCGCCGCGCCGACGGACCTGGAGCAGCGCATCATCGCGGTGGTGGCCGAGCGCTTCGCGCGCATCGTGCCGCCGCATCTCGAACCCGAACCGACGAAGGAAACCTGAACATGGTGCTGCTCGAATTCGCGATGGCCCCCGCCGGCCAGGGAGAGAGCGTGAGCGCGCAGGTCGCGCGCGTGCTCGATGTGATCGACCGCAGCGGCGTGTCCTACCAGCTCACGCCGATGGGCACCATCCTCGAGGGCGACTGGGACCGGGTGCTCGGCGTCGTCACGGCGTGCTTCCGCGAACTGGAGCGCGACTGCGCGCGCATCGGCGTCAATCTGAAGGTCGACTACCGGCGCGGCGCGGAGAGCAGGCTGCGCTCGAAGATCGCCGCGGTCGAGCAGCGGCTCGGGCGCAAGCTCTCGACCTGAAGGCGCCGCGGCCGGCCCCGGCATGCTTGCTGCGCATGTCCTCGGTCCAGCATGGCGACTGCGGGACTTCCCTTTCCCCTTGCTCGGGCATAGCATGCCCGCTCGGTTACGACCGCACGACCCAGGAGACAGCCATGGCGAAGATGACCGACCAGTATCTGGCCAACAACCGCAAGTACGCGGGCGGCGAAGCGCTCCACAAGCCGTCGCACCCCGGGAAGCAGCCCATCAACCCCGCCAAGCACGTGGCCGTGCTCGCGTGCATGGATGCGCGCATCGATGTCGAGGATCTGCTCGGCCTGCAGACCGGCGACGCACACATCATCCGCAACGCGGGCGGCGTGGCGAGCGAGGATGCGATCCGCAACCTCATCATCTCGCACCACCTGCTCGACACCAACGAGATCATCCTGATCCACCACACGCGCTGCGGCATGCTTGCCTTCACCGATGACTTGCTGAAGGCCGGGCTCGAGGGCGACCCGGCGGCAGAGAAGCTGCTCGGCCAGGCGACGAAGCGCCAGTTCACCAGCTGCAAGAAGTGCGCTGCGTCGCCGTCGCAGTTTCATGCCTTCCGCGGCGCGCTCGAAGCCCTCGACACGCCGGCCAATCCGAAGCAGATCGAGCGTCTCGAATGGGACGTGCGCCGCAGCATGTCGGCGATCGTCAATCATCCGTGGATCCCGACCAGCGGCGCCGACGCGGTCAGCGTGCGCGGCTTCATCTACGACGTCGACACCGGGAAGCTCCAGGAAGTGAGCTATCCGGGGCCGATGGGGTCGATCGGCTAGCGGGGCAAGGGGGTCGGCGAGAGGCTGGTGCGCAGCGTGGTTCCCGCTCACCGCTGCGTCGATCGCGGCGGAAGGCGGGGCGCGTGCGCCGCCGTGCGTGGCAGCAGCGCGGCCACCACGCCGAGCAGCGGCAGCCAGGCGATCGTGCGGTAGACGAAGTCGATGCTGGTGCGGTCGGCCAGCACGCCGAGCACGGCGGCGCCGAGCCCGCCCATGCCGAACGCGAAGCCGAAGAACAGCCCCGACACCATGCCGACCTTGCCGGGGATCAGCTCCTGCGCGTAGACCACGATCGCCGAGAACGCCGACGACAGCACGAGGCCGATTACGACCGTCAGCACCGTGGTCCAGAACAGGTCGGCATGCGGCAGCAGCAGCGAGAACGGCGCCACGCCGAGGATCGACACCCAGATCACCGGCTTGCGGCCGATGCGGTCGCCCAGCGGCCCGCCCACCAGCGTGCCGAGCGCCGAGGCGAACAGGAAGACGAACAGGTGCACCTGCGCGCTGCCCACCGAGAGGCCGAACTTCTCGATCAGGTAGAAGGTGTAGAAGGTGCTGATGCCGGCGACGTAGAAGTACTTCGAGAAGATCAGCGTCAGCAGCACCGCAATCGCGCCCACCACGACGCGATTCGGGTAGGCCGCTACCGCCGGCGCGGCCGCGGCGCGGCGCACCGCGGCACCGTGCTGCTGGCGCGAGTGCCAGCGGCCGACCTGCAGCAGCAGCACGATGCCCAGCAGCGCCGGCGCGGCAAACCAGGCGACGCTGCGCTGACCGTACGGCACGATCACCGCGGCGGCCAGCAGCGGGCCGATCGCGCTGCCGGTGTTGCCGCCGACCTGAAAGATCGATTGCGCCAGGCCGTGCCTGCCG
>DASURM010000292.1:0-26872 GCA_036280035.1 Burkholderiaceae bacterium
CCTTCGTCATCGGCATCCTGTTGATCCTGGTCTTCGCCGTGCAGCTCAACTGGCTGCCGGCCTTCGGGCGCGGCGAAGTGGTGGTGTTCGGCGACTGGTCGACCGGCCTCCTGACGCCCACGGGCCGCAGCGCCCTCATCATGCCGGCGGCTTCGCTCGCCATGTTCCAGATCTCCTTCATCATGCGCCTCGTGACGGCGGAGATGCTGGAGGTGCTGCGCACCGACTACATCAAGTTCGCCCGCGCCCGCGGCTTGAGCGACCACGCGGTCTATTTCGGCCACGCGTTGAAGAACACGCTGGTGCCCGTGATCACGATCACCGGGCTGCAACTCGGGCAGTTGATCGCGTTCGCGATCATCACCGAGACCGTCTTCCAATGGCCCGGCATGGGGCTGCTGTTCATCCAGGCGGTGCAGTTCGCCGACATTCCGGTGATGGCGGCGTACCTGTGCCTGATCGCGCTGATCTTCGTGGTGATCAACCTGTCGGTCGATCTCTTGTACTTCGCCGTCGACCCCCGCCTGCGCATCGAGCGCCAGGCTGCGGCGCACTGAGGCATGAGCCGGCGCAGCGCGCTCAGGCCGACTGGCGCCGTGCATCGCACGCAGGGCGAGCGATGAGCAGCGTGCTGACGACCGCCGACAAGCCGGGTCGCTGGGCGCGCTGGGCCGACAGCGACCTCTGGTACAGCTTCCGCCATTCGCCGACCGCCATCGTCGCCTCGCTGATTGCGCTCGCCTGCGTGGTGGGCGCGGTGTTCGCGCACTGGATCGCGCCGCACGACCCGTTCGACCTGGCGACGCTCGATCTGCTCGACGCGCGCTTGCCGCCGGCGTGGGTAGAAGGCGGCAGCGCGAAGTACCTGTTCGGCACCGATGATCAGGGCCGCGACATCCTGTCGGCGCTGATGTACGGCTCGCGCATCTCGCTGGTGGTCGGCCTGGCGTCGGTGGTGCTGTCGGTGCTGATCGGGGTGGCGCTCGGGCTGCTGGCGGGGTTCACCGGCGGCGCGGTCGATACCTTCATCATGCGGGTGTGCGACGTGATGCTGTCGTTCCCGGCGATCCTGGTGGCGCTGCTGATCGACGGCGCCGGGCGCGCGCTGTTCCCCAACGCCACCGAGGTGCTGGCCTTCTCGGTGCTGGTGATCGCGATCGCGCTGACCGGCTGGGTGCAGTACGCGCGCACGGTGCGCGGCTCGACGATGGTCGAGCGCAACAAGGAGTACGTGCAGGCGGCGCGGGTGATCGGCGTGGCGCCGCTGCGCGTGATGTTCCGCCATGTGTTCCCCAATGTGCTGGGGCCGGTGCTCGTGCTGGCGACGATCCAGATCGCCGGCGCCATCATCACCGAGGCGACGCTGAGCTTTCTCGGCGTCGGCGTGCCGCCGACGTCGCCATCGCTGGGCACGCTGATCCGCATCGGGCAAGACTTCTTGTTCTCCGGCGAGTGGTGGATCACGGTGTTCCCGGGGCTGATGCTGGTGCTGATCGCGCTGTCGGTGAACCTGATGGGCGACTGGTTGCGCGACGCGCTCAACCCGCGCCTGCGTTGAGCGCACCTTGCCGATCCAGCCGCTGCTCGAAGTGAACCGCCTGCGGGTGGAGTTCCCGACCCGTCGCGGCACGCTGGTGGCGCTCGACGACGTGTCGTTCTCGATCGCACCGGGCGAGATCCTCGGCGTGGTCGGCGAGTCCGGCGCCGGCAAGTCGCTCACCGGGGCGTCGATCATCGGGCTGCTCGAGCCGCCGGGGCGCATCGCCGGCGGCGAGATCCGGCTCGACGGCGAGCGCATCGACAACCTGCCGCCCGAGCGCATGCGCGCGGTGCGCGGGCGGCGCATCGGTGCCATCTTCCAGGACCCGCTGACGTCGCTGAACCCGCTGTACACCGTGGGCCGGCAACTGGTCGAAACCATCCAGGCGCACCTGCCGGATGGCTCGGCGCAGGCGCGTGCGCGCGCGATCGCGCTGCTGAAGGAGACCGGCATTCCGGCGGCCGACGAGCGCTTCGACCACTACCCTCACCAGTTCTCCGGCGGCATGCGCCAGCGCGTGGTGATCGCGCTGGCGCTGGCGGCCGAGCCCAAGCTGATCGTGGCCGACGAACCGACCACGGCGCTCGACGTGTCGATCCAGGCGCAGATCATCGCGCTGCTGAAGCGGCTGACCAAGCAGCACGGCGCGGCGGTGATGCTGGTGACGCACGACATGGGCGTGATCGCCGAGGCGAGCGACCGCGTGGCGGTGATGTACGCCGGGCGCATCGTCGAGGTGGGGCCGGTGCAGCAGGTGATCCACCAGCCGTCGCATCCGTACTCGGCCGGGCTGATGGGCTCGATCCCGTCGATGGACGCCGCGCGCGATCGGCTGTTGCAGATCGACGGTGCGATGCCGCGGCTGAACGCCATACCTGCGGGCTGCGCGTTTCACCCGCGCTGCCCGCAGGCGTTCGAGCGCTGCCGCCGCGACCGCCCCGACCTGATGCCGGGGCCGGCCACCGAGGCCGCCTGCTGGCTGGTCGGCGGCGGGGTGAGCCGATGACCACGCTGGTCGAGGTGGCCGACCTGTCGAAGGTGTTCGACGTCTCGGCGCCGTGGCTGAACCGCGTGCTGGAACACAAGCCGCGGCAGGCCGTGCACGCCGTCGACGGCGTCAGCTTCGGCATCGCCAAGGGCCGCACGCTGGCGCTGGTGGGCGAATCCGGTTGCGGCAAGAGCACGGTGGCGCGCATGCTGGTCGGCCTGTACACGCCGACGCGCGGCACGATCCGTTTCGACGGCCAGGACGCGCAGGCGGCGTGGCGCAGCAGCAGTAGCCGCGCACTGCGGCGGCGGATCCAGATGATCTTCCAGGATCCGTACGCCAGCCTGAACCCGCGCTGGACGGTGCACGACATCGTCGCCGAGCCGCTGCGCGAGCACGCGCTGGTGAGCGACGCGCAGGCGCTCGGCCAGCGCGTGTCGGCGCTGCTCGAGCAGGTGGGCCTGGCTGCCGCCGACCGGACGAAGTTCCCGCACCAGTTCTCGGGCGGCCAGCGCCAGCGCATCTCGATCGCGCGGGCGCTGGCCACGCAACCGGAGTTTCTGGTGTGTGACGAGCCGACCTCGGCGCTCGACGTGTCGGTGCAGGCGCAGGTGCTCAACATCATGAAGGATCTGCAGCGCGAGCGCGGCCTGACCTATCTCTTCATCTCGCACAACCTCGCGGTGGTGCGCCACGTCAGCGACGAGGTCGGCGTGATGTACCTCGGGCGGCTGGTCGAGTGGGCCGACAAGGACACGCTGTTCCGCACGCCGCGTCACCCGTACACGCGGATGCTGCTCGATGCGATTCCCGACATCGCGATGACCGGCCGCGCGCGCACGCCGGTGCAAGGCGAGGTGCCGAATCCGCTGAACCCGCCGGCCGGCTGCGCGTTCCACCCGCGCTGCCCGTATGCGGACGAGCGCTGCGCTCGCGAGCGGCCGGCGCTGCTCGAGTTTCAGGGGATTCGCGTGGCCTGCCACGCGGTGGCCGAAGGCCGCGTCGCGGCTCGCGCCTGATGCGGCAACGTCAGCGCACGAGCCGTTCGTCGGCGTAGAGCGCTTCGACCGATTCGCGCAGCCGGACGATGTGCGCGGCGGCGCCGTCGACCAGCACCTCGGCGGCGCGCGGCCGGCTGTTGTAGTTGCTGGCCATCGCCATCGCGTAGGCGCCGGCCGACGTGACGGCCAGCAGGTCGCCCTCGGACAGCGCTAGCGAGCGCTCGCGCCCGAGCCAGTCGCCCGATTCGCAGATCGGCCCCACCACGTCCCACACCTCGGGCTGATCCTCGCGCAGCGTGCACGGCGCGATGCCCATCCAGGCGTCGTACATCGCCGGGCGCACCAGGTCGTTCATCGCCGCGTCGACGATGCAGAAGTTGCGCTCGCTGCCGCGCTTGAGCACCAGCACGCGCGTCAGCAGCACGCCGGCGTTGCCGACCAGCGAGCGTCCGGGCTCGATGAGGATCTCGCGATGTCCGTGGCCGCGCGCGTCGATGCGCGCCAGCATCGCTGCGATCAGCTCGTCCGCCGCCGGCGGCGTCTCGTCGCGATAGGTGATGCCCAGGCCGCCGCCGAGGTCGATGTGCGCCAGCGCGATGCCCTCGCGTTCGACAGCCTCGACCAGGTCGAGCAGGCGATCGAGCGCGGCCAGGTACGGCGCGCCTTCGGTGATCTGCGAGCCGATGTGGCAATCGATGCCGGCGACCTCGATGCCGGGCAGGTGCGCGGCCTGCCGGTACAGCGCCACCGCGCGCTCGTGCGCGATGCCGAACTTGTTGCCGCGCAGCCCTGTGGAGATGTAGGGGTGCGTCCTGGCGTCGACGTCCGGGTTCACGCGCAGGCTGATGCGCGCGCGCCGGCCGGCCGACATGGCCACGCCCGACAGCGCATGCAGTTCGGACTCGCTCTCGACGTTGAAGCAACGCACGCCGCTGGCGAGCGCGAAGCGCAGTTCGTCGGGTGCCTTGCCGACGCCGGAGAAGACCACCCGCGACGGATCGCCCCCGATCGCGAGCACGCGGCGCAACTCGCCGCCTGACACGATGTCGAAGCCGCAACCCGCGGCGGCAAAGGTCTGCAGCACCGCCAGGTTCGAGTTGGCCTTCATGGCGTAGCAGATCAGATGGCGCCGGCCTGCCAGGGCCTTCTGGTACGGCGCCAGCGCGGCGCGCATCGCGCCGCGCGAGTAGACGTACAAAGGGGTGCCGTGCGCTGCGGCCAGCTCCGCAAGGCGCACGTCCTCCAGCCACAGCTCGTTGGCTCGGCGGTGCAGGAAGGGAGCGCCGGGCAGTGGCGTCATCGGGCCGGTGCGGACGCGGCCGAACTCGCGCTCTTGGGCAGCGTCAGCGGACCCTTCTGGCCGCACGCAGCCACCATGCCGCACGCCAGCAGCAAGGCCAGCGATCGCAACAGGGAGAAGCGCACGACGGGGATCCCGCGCGTCTCCCGGGTCGCTACACTCTGGCCGCTTCGACGCATCGATCGATTGTATCGACCATGTCCGGCCCGACCACGCCTCCCACTGCACCTGCCGCGGGCGATCCCCGCGCGCTGTCCGACAGCGAGTTCCACGCGCGTGCGAACGCGATCCTGGCGGCCATCGAGGCCGCGCTCGACCGCTGGCTGCAGGCCGACGAGATCGACATCGACAGCCAGCGCACCGGCGGGCTGCTCGAACTGGTGTTCCCCGGGGGCAGCAAGATCGTCGTCAATACGCAGCCGCCGCTGCACGAACTGTGGCTTGCGGCGCGCACCGGCGGCTATCACTTTCGCCTCGTCGACGGCCGCTGGATCGATTCGCGCAGCGGCGGCGAGTTCTTCGCGATGCTCTCGCGCGAGATCAGCGCACAGGCCGGCAGGCCGCTGATTCTCGAGCCGTTGCGGTAAGGCAGAGACTCAGCGCTTGAACAGATCGAGGATGCTCTTGCGCTCGTCCTCGCTCGGCGCCTGCGGCGGCAACTGATCTTCCATGCCGAGGCTGGTGACGCCGGCGCCGGGGCCGAACTCCTCGTACATCCACTCGTTGCCGTGCAGCACCACGCCCTCGGGCGGCGGCAGCGAGCGCGGCGGAATGTGGCGCAGCACCTGCCCCATGTAGTCCATCCACACCGGCAGCGCGAGGCCGCCGCCCGTTTCGCGATCGCCGAGCTTGCGCGGCGTGTCGTAGCCGATCCAGACCACCGCCACGATGTCGGGCTGATAGCCCGCGAACCAGGCGTCGAGCGAGTCGTTGGTGGTGCCGGTCTTGCCCGCGATATCGGGCCGCCTGAGCGCGGCGGCCTTGGCCGCCGTGCCGGTGCGCGTCACCTCGCGCAGCAACTGCGTCATGATGAACGCGTTGCGGGCGTCGATGGCGCGCATCGACGGCTCCAGCACCTGCGGCTTCGTGTCCTGCAGCACCCGCCCCTTGGAGTCGGTGATCTGCGACACCAGGATGGGATTGACGCGGTAGCCGCCGTTGGCGAACACGCTGTAGGCCCCGGCCATCTGCAGCGGCGTGGTGGTGCCTGCGCCCAGCGCCATCGTCAGGAAAGCCGGATTCTTGTCGGCTTCGAACCCGAAGCGGGTGATCCAGTCCTGCGCGTAGGCCGGGCCGATCGCCTGCAGGATGCGGATCGACACCATGTTCTTCGACTTCGCCAGCCCCTGTCGCAGCGTCATCGGCCCCTCGAACTTGCCGTCGTAGTTCTTGGGTTCCCACGGCTGGCTGCCGGTGGCGGTGGCGTCGAAGAACAGCGGCGCGTCGTTGATCACCGTCATCGGCGTGAAGCCCTTTTCGAGCGCGGCCGAGTAGATGAACGGCTTGAAGCTCGATCCGGGCTGCCGCCACGCCTGGGTCACATGGTTGAACTTGCTCTTGTCGAAGTCGAATCCGCCGACCATCGCGAGGACCGAGCCGTTGGTGGGCTTCATCGACACGAACGCGCCCTCGACCTCGGGCTGCTGGGTCAGGCTCCAGTCGCCTTTGGGGCCGCGCAGAGCCCGCACCACCGCCCCCGGGCGGATGCGACGCTTCGCCGGCGCCCGCTCGGCCAGGCCCGAGGTCACCGGGCGCAGCCCCTCGCCGGTGACGGTGATCGATTCGCCCGACGCCAACACGGCCACCACCCGCTTGGGCGAGGCCTCGGTGACGACGGCGGCCAGCAGTTCGTCGTTGTCAGGGTGATCGGCCAGGGCTTCGGCGATGCGCGAGTCGAGTTCCTTGGGGTCCGAAGGCAGATCGACATACCCTTCGGGCCCGCGGTAGACCTGACGCCGTTCGTAGTCCATCAGCCCTTTGCGCAGCGCGCGGTAGGCGATCTCCTGATCCGACGAGTCGATCGTCACGTGCACGTTCAGGCCGCGCGAGTAGGTGTCCTCGCCGTACTGCGCGTAGATCAGTTGCCGCACCGTCTCGGCCACGTACTGGGCGTGCACCTTCGATTCGGTGGTCGTGCGATAGCGCAGCGTCTGCTGGCGCGCCGCTTCCGCCTGTTCGCTGGTGATGAAGCCGTTGTCGACCATGCGATCGATGATGTGCAACTGCCGCACCTTGGCCCGCCGCGGGTTGGCGATCGGGTTGTACGCCGACGGTGCCTTCGGCAACCCGGCCAGCATCGCCGCCTCGGCCAGGGTGACGTCGTGCAGCGACTTGCCGAAGTACACCTCGCTGGCGGCGGCGAACCCGTAGGCGCGCTGCCCGAGGTAGATCTGGTTCATGTAGACCTCCAGGATCTGCTCCTTCGACAGCTGGTTCTCGATCTTCAGCGCGAGCAGGATCTCGTAGATCTTGCGAGTGAAGGTCTTCTCGGTGGAGAGATAGAAGTTGCGCGCCAACTGCATCGTGATCGTCGACGCGCCCTGACTCTTGAACTCGCTCAGGCTGGCAATGCCTGCGCGCAGTACGCCCTTGTAGTCGACGCCACCGTGCTCGTAGAAGTGGGCATCCTCGATGGCCAGCACCGCATCCTTCATCACCTTGGGGATCTGTCCGATCGGGGTGAACTGCCGGCGCTCCTCGCCGAATTCGCCGAGCAGCACACCGTCGGCGGACACCACCCGCAGGGGCAGCTTGGGGCGGTAGTCGCTGAGGCCGGCGATATCGGGCAGGTTAGGGTAGGCCACCGAGAGGGCGAGCCCCACCAGCGTGGCTCCTGCGGCCAGCGTTGCGGCGGACAGGCCCAACGCCCACACGAACACGCGCGACACCACCCGAGCCCAAACGGGCCAATGTCGTGTCGGATTCCAGCGCTCTGTCGTCGAGGACGCTGCGTCGGCGCGCGCGTGGTCGGTCATACGATGCGGCGGATTATAGGAAGGCGCTCCCCACGAACAGGGGGCTTGCGTGAACTGCTTCTCGCGCGTCACAAACCAGTTCCACCATCAGCCATGGCCTACTGCGGATGGCGCTCGTGGAGGCAGCGATGGCGGCGTCGGTACAGGGCAACGGCCCGGCGGATGTTGCGGGAATTTGTCGTTGGTGCACAAGGGCTTTACTGCTAGCATTGAAGTGACTTATTAAGAGCGCGTTCGGCTCTTCGCTGGTGCGCGTCGGGAGACCCAATCCGTGAGCTTCTTGGACCTGTTGCTGGGTCGCAAGCACCCACCCGTCATCGGTCTGGACATCAGTTCATCGAGCGCGAAGCTGGTTGAGCTCGGGCAGACCACCGGCGGCGAGTTCATCCTCGAGCGGTTTGCGTCGGAGCCCTTCGAGAAGGGCTGGATCACCGACGGCCAGATCGAGAAGTTCGACGAAGTGGCCGACGCCGTGCGGCGCGTGGTGCAGAAGAGCGGTTCGAAGACCAAGCAAGTCGTGATGGCGATGCCGCAATCGGCGGTGATCACCAAGAAGATCATGCTGCCTGCCGGCCTGCGCGAAGAAGAACTCGAACTGCAGGTCGAGTCGGAGGCCAACCAGTACATCCCGTTCTCGCTCGACGAGGTCAGCCTCGACTTCTGCGTGATCGGGCCCAGCACCACGTCGGTCGGCGACGTCGAGGTGCTGATCGCCGCGTCGCGCAAGGATCGTGTGCAGGACCGCCAGGGCCTTGCGGAGGCCGCGGGCCTGAAGCCGATGGTGCTCGACATCGAGTCGCACGCGTCGCGGTTGGCGATGAGCCGCGTGGTCTCGGCGTTGCCCAACGAAGGCAAGGACGCGCTGGTCGCGCTGTTCGAGATCGGGGCCGATACGACCAGCCTCAAGGTGCTGCGCGACGACGAGATGCTGTACGACCGCGACCAGGCGTTCGGCGGCTCGCAACTGACCCAGCTGATCTCGCGCCAGTACGGCTTCTCCTTCGAGGAGGCCGAAGCCAAGAAGCTCGCCGGTGATCTGCCGGAGGACTACGAGGCATCGATCCTGGTGCCGTTCGTCGACAGCCTGTCGCAGGAAATCGGGCGCGCGCTGCAGTACTTCTTCACCAGCACGCCGCATCACAAGGTGCACTACGTGATGCTGTCGGGCGGCACCGCCACGCTGCCCGGCCTGAAGGACCGCGTCACCGAGCTGACCGGCTTTGCGTCGATGGTGGTCAATCCGTTCGACAACATGCGCCTGGGTTCGGGCATCCGCGAGGCCAAGATGCGTCGAGAAGCCGCGTCGTACCTCACGGCATGCGGCCTGGCGATGCGGAGGTTCGTGCAGTGATCCTGATCAACCTGCTCCCGCACCGCGAGGAAAAGCGCGCCGCGCGCAAGCGCGCGTTCTTCGTCGCGTTGGGTGTCGCTGCCGTGGTCGGCGTCGTGGTCGTCGGCATCTGGTATTCGCTGCTGGAGCAATTGACTTCCGCACAGCAGGCGCGCAACGCCTTCCTGAAGACCGAGATCGCGAAGCTGGAAGCGCAGATCAAGGACATCGCGAACCTGCGCAACGAGATCGAGGCGCTGAAGGCGCGGCAGCGCGCGGTCGAAGACCTTCAGACCAACCGCAACATTCCGGTCTACCTGCTCGACGAACTGGTCAAGCAGACGCCCGAGGGGATCTACCTGACGGCTGTCAAGCAGAACGGCAGCGTCGTCACCGTGGCCGGCATCGCGCAGACCAATGAGCGCGTGTCGGAGTTCCTGCGCAACACGCAGTACAACTCCAAGTGGCTCGAGCGCCCGGAGCTGGTCGAGATCAAGGCGGTCAGCATGACCACCGCCAACAAGGAGCAGCGCCGCCTGTTCGATTTCTCGATGCGCGTGACGATGAAGAGGCCTGCACCGGCCGCGGCACCTGGCTCGGCGCCTGCTGCGACGGTCGCGGGCAAGGCAGCGTGATGAGGTAAACCATGGCCACTCGCTCACGCCAACTCAATTTCGACGTCACGACGCTGCTCGACCACGCGGCGTCGCAGTTCCGCGGCCTCAACGCCCGCGAGCCCGGGCAATGGCCTGCATTGCCGAAGCTGGCGGCCTGGTTCGGCGCCGCGCTGGCCGTGGTCGTGGCGGGTTGGTTCGCGCTGTTGTCCGGCGCGGCCGACGAACTGCAGGCCGAACGCGACCGCGAGCCGACGCTGAAGGCCGACTATCGCGGCAAGCTGGCGCAGGCCGTGAATCTGACCGAGCTGCGCAAGCAGAAGCTGCAGGTGCAGGAGTACGTGACCCAGCTCGAGAAGCAGCTGCCGGGCAAGGCCGAGATGGATGCGCTGCTGTCGGACATCAACCAGGCCGGGCTCGGCCGCGGTTTGCAGTTCGATCTGTTCCGGCCGGGACAGGTCGAGGTCAAGGACTACTACGCCGAGCTGCCGATCGCGATCCGCGTCACCGGCCGGTACCACGATCTGGGGTCGTTCGCGGCCGACGTGGCGAATCTGTCGCGCATCGTGACGTTGCACAACCTGAACATCGCACCGGTCAACGCCAAGGATGCTGCGGGCAATCTGTCGATGGACGCGGTCGCGCGCACTTATCGCTACCTCGACACCAACGAGGTCAACGCGCAGCGCAAGGCGGCAGCGGGCAAGGCGGGAGCCAAGAAATGACGAGGGCCGGCATCAATTGGATCGCCGCGGCGGCACTGGGTGCCGTGCTGGCCGGGTGCGGCGCCGATACCGACGAATTGCAGACCTGGATGGATCAGCAACGGCGCGAGGTGAAGCCCAGTATCACGCCGCTGACGCCGCCCAAGAAGTTCGACCCGGCGCCCTACGCCAGCCTGCAGGCGGTCGAGCCGTTCAGCAACCAGAAGCTCTCGGTGGCCCTCAAGCAGGAGGCCAAACAGCCGAACTCGGTGCTGTCGGCGGAACTGAACCGGCGCAAGGAACCCCTTGAGTTCTACACGCTGGACGGCATGAACATGGTGGGCAGCGTGGTCAAGCAAGGGAAGCCGTTCGCGCTGCTGAGGGTGGACAACCTGCTGTACCAGGTGAAGGTCGGGGACTACCTGGGTCAGAACTACGGACGGATCACGAAGATCACCGAGACCGAGATCGCGCTGCGCGAGATCGTTCAGGATGCCGCCGGCGAATGGATCGAGCGGCCCAGCACGCTGCAGCTGCAGGAGAAGGCGCGATGAGTCAACAGTGGGAGAACCTCAACATGCTGAAGTGGCGCCTGAGAGCGGCCGCATTCTTGCTGGGCCTGGCTGCCCCGTTGATGGGCTGGGCCCAGAACACGATCCAGGCCATCACCAGCAGCCAGCAAGCGGGCAGCGAAGTGGTTCGCATCGAGCTCTCCGAGCCGCTCAACGTCGCACCCACCGGCTTCACGGTGCAAGCGCCGCCCCGGGTTGCGCTGGATCTGCCGGGCATCGGCAATGGGCTCGGTCGCTCCACCGTCGACATCAACCAGGGCAACCTGCGCTCGGTCAGCGTCGCGCAGGCCGGAGACCGGACCCGTCTGGTCTTCAATCTGAAGCAGGCAGCCAACTACCGAACCGAACTGCAAGGCAAGGTGCTGGTGGTCGTGCTCGAGGGCAGCGGCGCTACGGCGGGCGCAGGAACACCCAGCCCCACCGGCGAGCCGGTCCACTTCGCGGCCAGCCAGAACCGCGAGCAGTTGCCGATCAAGGATATCGAGTTCAGGCGCGGCCCCGACGGCGTCGGACGCGTGGTGGTCGGATTGCCGAGCACGCAGGTGGGCGTCGACATCCGCCAACAGGGGCAGAACCTGGTGGTCGATTTCTTGCGCTCCACGCTGCCCGACGCCCTGCGCCGCCGGCTCGACGTGACCGACTTCGGCACGCCGGTGCAAACGGTGACCGCGACGCAGAGCGGCGACCGCGTGCACTTGGTCGTCACACCGAGAGGCTCGTGGGAACACAGCGCCTACCAGACCGACAACCAGTTCGTGCTCGAAGTCCGGCCGATGAAGGTGGACCCGAACAAGCTCACCCAGGGCCCCGGGTATTCCGGCGAGAAGCTGTCGCTGAACTTTCAGAACATCGAAGTCCGCGCGTTGCTGCAGGTGATCGCCGACTTCACCAACTTCAACGTCGTGACCAGCGACACGGTCACCGGCAGCGTGACGCTGCGGTTGAAGGACGTGCCTTGGGACCAGGCCCTGGACATCATCCTGCAGAGCAAGGGTCTGGGCGTGCGCAAGTCGGGCAACGTGCTGTGGATCGCGCCTAAGGACGAGATCGCGGCCAAGGAGAAGCTCGAACTCGAGTCGCGCAAGCAGATCGCCGAACTCGAGCCCGTGCGCATGCAGTCGTTTCAGCTCAACTACACCAAGGCCGAGGACGTCGCCAAGGGTTTGACCGGTCAGGGCACCGGGGCGCAGCAAGGCGGCGTGGCGACGCGAATCCTGAGTCCGCGCGGCAGCGTGATCTCCGAGCCGCGGACCAACCAGATCTTCGTCACCGACATTCCGACCAAGCTGGAGGAGATCCAGTCGCTGATCTCCAAGATCGACGTCCCGGTGCGTCAGGTGATGATCGAGGCGCGCATCGTCGAGGCCGACGACAAGTTCGGCCGCGCGCTCGGCGTCAAGCTCGGTGCGCTCGACATGAACAGCGCCACCCCGGGGTACTCGGTCGGCGGTGGCAACACGCGGATCTCCCTGCCGACCGGCAACTACCTCGGCGTGGGCGAGCAGACGGGCCAGGCCGCGATCACCGCCGGCAGCTACATCCCCAACACGCAGTTCATCAGCCTGCCTGCCAACACCAGCACCTTCGGTGGCGCGACCGCGGCGTCGTTCGCGCTGTCGCTGTTCAGCGCCTCGGCGCAGAAGTTCCTGAACCTGGAGCTGTCGGCACTCGAGGCCGATGGCCGCGGCAAGATCATCTCGAGCCCGCGCGTGATCACCGCCGATCAGATCAAGGCGCTGATCGAGCAGGGTACCGAGCTGCCGTATCAGGTGGCCACCTCGAGCGGCGCCACGTCGATCCAGTTCCGCAAGGCCAACCTGAAGCTTGAGGTCACGCCGCAGATCACGCCCGAGGGCAACGTGATTCTCGACGTCGACGTCAACAAGGACAGCGTCGGCCAGAACACCGCCGCCGGCTTCGCCATCGACACCAAGCACGTGAAGACACAGGTGCTGGTCGAGAACGGGGGCACGGTGGTGATCGGCGGCATCTTCACGCAGACCGAACGCGACGACGTCAACAAGGTGCCGCTGCTGGGCGACATCCCGGTGGTCGGCTATCTGTTCAAGAACACCACTCGCTCCTCGGCCAAGACCGAGTTGCTGGTGTTCCTGACGCCCAAGATCGTCACCGATCGCACGGCGGCACGCTGAGGCAGCCAATCTGCGGACAAGCAGCCGCCGGCCGCGAGGCCGGCGGTTTGCATTTATGCTGCCGCCCACACGATGACGGTCATCGCGTTGATCGGCATGCCGGGTAGCGGCAAGTCCAGCGTCGGGCGCCAGCTTGCCCGCCGCTTGAGTTGGGCGTTCGCAGATGCCGACGCCGAGGTCGAGCGGCAGATCGGTTGCTCGATTCGGGCCTACTTCGAGCAGCATGGTGAGGCGGCGTTCCGAGACGTCGAGCAGTCGGTCCTGGCCTCGCTGCTCGAGCGCGACCGTACGATCGTGGCCACCGGCGGAGGCGCCGTCCTGCGCGAGGCGAACCGACGGCTGCTCGCGTCGCGCGCCGAAGTCGTCTATCTGCGATCGACTCCGGAAGAGCTGATGCGCAGGCTGCGGCACGACACCCACCGCCCACTGCTGCAGGTGAGTGACCCGATGCGCAAGCTGCGCGAATTGTTCGAGCAGCGCGACCGCCTGTACCGTGAGTGCGCGCACTTCGTGATCGAGACCGGAAGGCCGTCGGTGAAGCTGCTCTGCGGCATGATCCTGATGCAATTGGAGTTGGCCGGGCTGGTCGACCCTTCCGAGGCGCCGTCGCCGCTGCTGCGCGATCGTGGCGACGGCTGAAGGCCTGCTCCTACACTAGGGCCATGTCTGCCGTCTCAGCGCAAGTGTCTGGCGTGGTCGTCCAGAGGGTTCCGGTGGTTCTCGGCGAGCGCAGCTACGACGTCGTGATCGGCAGCGGCCTGCTCGACGAGCCGTCGGCCTGGCGCTCACCACCGCTGGCCGCAAGCGCGATGATCGTCAGCAATTCGACGGTCGCACCGCTCTACCTGGAACGGCTCGTGCGGGCGCTGCGAGAGCGGCATCAGCGGGTACACAGCATCGAGTTGCCCGATGGCGAGCAGCACAAGGATTGGTCGACGCTCAACACGGTATTCGACGCCCTGCTGCAGGCGCGCTGCGATCGTGACACCACCGTCTACGCGCTCGGAGGCGGTGTGGTCGGCGATATCGCCGGGTTCGCGGCCGCCTGCTTCATGCGCGGCGTACCGCACATCCAGTTGCCGACGACGCTGCTGGCGCAGGTCGATTCGTCGGTCGGAGGAAAGACCGCGATCAATCACCCGCTGGGCAAGAACATGATCGGCGCCTTCCACCAGCCGCGCGTGGTGGTGTGCGACATCGACACCCTGGCCACGCTGCCCGATCGCGAGCTGCGCGCCGGGATGGCCGAGGTCATCAAGTACGGACCGATCGCCGACTGGGCGTTCTTCGAGTGGATCGAGCACCATCTCGATGACCTGTTGGCGCGCGAACGGCAGGCGCTGTTGTACGCCGTCAGGCGTTCGTGCGAGATCAAGGCCGATGTCGTGGCGTGCGACGAGCGCGAGGGCGGCCTGCGTGCGGTGCTCAACTTCGGCCATACGTTCGGCCACGCCATCGAAGCGGGGCTGGGATTCGGCGCCTGGTTGCACGGCGAAGCCGTGGCCGCCGGCATGGTCATGGCGGCGGCGCTGTCGGTTCGACTGGGCATGCTGGACGGGCATGCCGCTGCGCGGCTGGAGTCGCTGCTGGTACGCTGCGGGTTGCCCGTACGGGCGCCAGCCATGACGCCCGACCGCTATCTCGAACTGATGCGGTCGGACAAGAAGGCCCGCGGCGGCGAAAGCCTCTTCACGCTGCTCGACGGGCGCGGGCGCGCGGTGCTGGGCAGCGCCGGCGATGCCGTGGTGCGCGAGGTCATCGCGCAGGCGGTTCACCGCCCGAACTGAGCCGTGGTGCTGCCGTGGCCCGGCTGACTCGTCTGGCCGTGGGCGGCCACGCGCACTTGGTTCTATTGCGAGGGCACAGCGGGCGGCCCGTCTTCCGCGACGACGTCGATCGAGCGGCGTTCCTTTCGGCACTGCGGGCCGCATGCGCTCTCGAGCTGGTTGCGTTGCACGGGTTCGCACTGTTGCCGGAACGGGTGTGGCTGCTGGCAACGCCTGCCGGCGCTGACGCGCTGGGGCGCACCCTGCAGGCACTCGGGCGGCGCTTCTCGACGGCTTTCAACCGCCGGCACGGACGCCGGGGTAGCTTGTGGGACGGGAGGTATCGCTCTGCGGTGGTGGAGGACGGCCCCAGCCTGCTCGAGGCGATGCTGTTTGTCGACTTGGCGCCGGCGCGCGCTGGTGCTTCCCCCGACGCGCTGGCGACGCCATGGTCGAGCGCCCGGACGCACGTGGGCCAGTCTACGGAGTTTTCGCTCACTGACGCGGCGATCTACTGGTCGCTTGGCAATACCCCCTTCGACCGCTGCACTTCCTACCGCTTGCTCCTCGATGAGTCGCAGACCGGCGAAACCGTCCAGCGCATCGAGAGTGCGGTGCTGCGGGGATGGGCTCTAGGCACGAAAGCGTTCCAGGAGCGCCTGGCAAGGCAACTGGCGCGGCCGATGGCGCCACGGCCGCGGGGCCGTCCGCGCAGGCCCTCGGCGTCCGAAGTGCCTTGACGCGACTCGTCCATGGGTTCTCCGCCTGGGCCTCCTCCTCCAATTCGATATGACCCCATTTAATAGGATGTTGGCAATGACGATCTATTTAATAAGTGTCTGACCCCAGTTATTTTGATTGTGCGTCTTGCTGCGGTGCATTAGATTTCGGCAACCTGCCCGGAAGCGCCCATGAGCCGAGAAGCCCTCACCAAGACACAAGACGAACTGTTGACGCAGGCCGAGCGGCACGGGCTGTACCGTGCAAGCCATGAGCACGACGCCTGCGGCGTCGGCTTCGTGGCGCACATCAAGGGTCAGAAGTCGCACCAGATCATCGAGCAGGGCCTGCAGATCCTGGTCAGCCTCGATCACCGTGGCGCGGTGGGTGCCGACCCGCTGATGGGCGATGGCGCGGGCATCCTGATCCAGATTCCCGACGAGTTCTACCGCAGCGAGATGGCGGCGCTCGGCATCGAGTTGCCGCCGCTCGGCGAGTACGGCATCGGCATGATCTTCCTGCCCAAGGAGCATGCATCCCGCCTGGCCTGCGAGCAGGAGTTGGAGCGGGCCGTCAAGGCCGAAGGGCAGGTTCTGCTCGGCTGGCGCGACGTGCCGGTCGATCGCGCGATGCCGATGTCGCCTGCCGTGCGCGCCAAGGAGCCGGTGATCCGCCAGATCTTCATCGGCCGCGGGCCCGACGTGATCGTGCCCGACGCGCTCGAGCGCAAGCTGTACGTGATCCGCAAGACGGCGTCTGCGGCGATCCAGGCGCTCAAGCTCACGCACAGCCGCGAGTACTACGTGCCCAGCATGAGCTGCCGCACGGTGATCTACAAGGGCCTCCTGCTGGCCGACCAGGTGGGCCAGTACTACCGGGACCTGCAGGATCCGCGAGTCGTCTCCGCGCTCGCGCTGGTGCATCAGCGCTTCTCGACCAACACGTTCCCCGAGTGGCCGCTCGCGCACCCCTACCGCATGGTCGCGCACAACGGCGAGATCAACACCGTCAAGGGCAACTTCAACTGGATGCGGGCCCGCGAAGGCGTGATGAGGTCGCCGGTGCTCGGCGACGACCTGAAGAAGCTGTACCCGATCAGCTTCGAGGGCCAGAGCGACACCGCGATCTTCGACAACGCGCTCGAGCTGCTCGTGATGGCGGGCTACCCGCTGGCGCACGCGGCGATGATGATGATCCCCGAGGCGTGGGAGCAGCACGAGCTGATGGACGAGCGCCGGCGCGCGTTCTACGAGTACCACGCCGCGATGCTCGAGCCGTGGGACGGGCCCGCAGCGATGGTGTTCACCGACGGCAAGCAGATCGGCGCCACGCTCGACCGCAACGGCCTGCGCCCGGCGCGCTACCTCGTCACCGACGACGACCTCGTCGTGATGGCGTCGGAGTCCGGTGTGCTGCCCATTCCCGAGAGCAGGATCGTCAAGAAGTGGCGCCTGCAGCCGGGCAAGATGTTCCTGATCGACTTCGAGCAGGGCCGCATCGTCGACGACGACGAGCTGAAGCACCAACTGGCCTTCGCCAAGCCCTACCGTCAATGGATCGAAACCGTGCGCATCCGGCTCGATGCGATCGATGTCGAGGGTGCACCGATCCCGTCGACCGAGTCGCTGCTCGATCGCCAGCAGGCCTTCGGCTACACGCAGGAGGACATGAAGTTCCTGCTGGCGCCGATGGCCACCAATGGCGAAGAGGCGGTCGGCTCGATGGGCAACGACTCGCCGCTGGCCGTGCTGTCGGACCGGAACAAGTCGCTCTACAACTACTTCAAGCAGCTGTTCGCTCAGGTGACCAACCCGCCGATCGACCCGATCCGCGAGGCGATCGTGATGTCGCTCAACAGCTTCATCGGGCCGAAGCCGAACCCGCTGGACATCAACGCGGTGAACCCGCCGATGCGCCTCGAAGTGCACCAGCCGGTGCTCGACTTCGACGACATGGCGCGGCTGCGCGACATTGCGCGCCATACGTCGGGCAAGTTCAGGAGCCACGAACTCGACATCACCTACCCGCTGGCGTGGGGCAAGGAAGGCATCGAGGCCAAGCTCGCGTCGCTGTGCGCCGAGTCGGTCGATGCGATCCGCGGCGGCCACAACATCCTCATCATCACCGACCGCCGAATCGGCCGCGAGCAGGTCGCGATCCCCGCGCTGCTCGCGTTGTCGGCGGTGCATCATCACCTGGTGCGCGAGGGTTTGCGCACGTGCGCCGGCCTGGTGGTCGAGACCGGATCGGCGCGCGAAGTGCATCACTTCGCGGTGCTCGCCGGCTACGGTGCCGAGGCGGTGCACCCGTACCTGGCGCTGGAATCGCTGCTCGCCTGGCACCGCGATCTGCCGGGCGAACTGTCGGCCGACAAAGCCGCGGCCAACTACATCAAGGCCGTCGGCAAGGGGCTGTCCAAGGTCATGTCGAAGATGGGGATCAGCACGTACATGTCGTACTGCGGCGCCCAGATCTTCGAGGCCATCGGGCTGTCGAAGACCTTAGTCGACAAGTACTTCCGCGGCACCGCCACGCAGGTGGAAGGCATCGGCGTGTTCGAGGTCGCCGAGGAGGCCTTGCGCATGCACCGCGCCGCCTTCGGCGGCGATCCGGTGCTCGCGAGCATGCTCGATGCCGGCGGCGAGTACGCCTGGCGCACGCGCGGCGAGGAGCACATGTGGACGCCCGATGCGATCGCCAAGCTGCAGCACAGCGTGCGCGGCAACCGCTTCGAGACCTACCGCGAGTACGCGCAGCTGATCAACGACCAGTCCAGGCGCCACATGACGTTGCGCGGCCTGTTCGAGTTCAAGGTCGATCCCGCGAAGGCTTGTCCTGTCGACGAAGTCGAACCCGCGGCCAGCATCGTCAAGCGCTTCGCCACCGGCGCGATGAGCCTGGGTTCGATTTCCACCGAGGCGCATACCACGCTGGCGGTGGCGATGAACCGCATCGGCGGCAAGAGCAACACCGGCGAGGGCGGCGAAGACCCGGCGCGCTACCGTAACGAGCTGAAAGGCATCGCGATCGGCGACGGCACCAAGCTCAGCGACGTGATCGGCGCCAAGGTGGTCGAAGCCGACTATGCACTGAAGGCCGGCGACAGCCTGCGCTCGCGCATCAAGCAGGTGGCCTCGGGCCGCTTCGGCGTCACCACCGAATACCTGGTCTCGGCCGATCAGCTGCAGATCAAGATGGCCCAGGGCGCGAAGCCGGGCGAAGGCGGCCAGTTGCCGGGCGGCAAGGTCAGCGAGTACATCGGCTACTTGCGCCACTCGGTGCCTGGCGTCGGCTTGATCAGCCCGCCGCCGCACCATGACATCTACTCGATCGAGGACCTGGCGCAACTGATCCACGACCTGAAGAACGCCAATCCGCGCGCCGGCGTCAGCGTCAAGCTGGTGTCGGAGGTCGGCGTCGGTACGGTCGCCGCCGGTGTGGCCAAGTGCAAGGCCGACCACGTGGTGATCGCCGGCCACGACGGCGGCACCGGGGCGTCGCCGTGGTCGAGCATCAAGCACGCCGGCACGCCGTGGGAACTGGGCCTGGCCGAAACGCAGCAGACGCTGGTGCTCAACCGCCTGCGCGGCCGCATCCGCGTGCAGGTCGACGGCCAGATGAAGACCGGGCGCGACGTCGTGATCGGCGCGATGCTCGGCGCCGACGAGTTCGGCTTCGCCACAGCGCCGCTGGTGGCCGAAGGCTGCATCATGATGCGCAAGTGCCACCTCAACACCTGTCCGACCGGGGTGGCCACGCAGGATCCCGTGCTGCGCAAGAAGTTCGCCGGCCGCCCCGAGCACGTGGTGAACTACTTCTTCTTCGTCGCCGAGGAGGCGCGCCAGATCATGGCGCAACTCGGCATCCGCACGGTCGACGAGCTGATCGGCCGCAGCGACCTGCTCGACATGCGCAAGGGCCTCGCACACTGGAAGGCCAAGGGGCTCGACTTCGCGCGCGTGTTCCATCAGCCCGCCGCAGGCCCCGAGGTCGCGCGCCACCAGGTCGAGCAGCAGGATCACGGCCTGGCGAAGGCGCTCGACGTCAAGCTGATCGCCAAGTGCCAGCCGGCGATCGAGCGCGGCGAGAAGGTGCAACTGCTCGAAGAGGTGCGCAACGTCAACCGTTCGGTCGGCGCGATGCTGTCGGGCGAGCTGACCCGTCACCGCCCCGATGGCCTGCCCGACCAGGGCATCTTCATCCAGATGGAGGGCACCGGCGGCCAGAGCTTCGGCGCCTTCCTGGCGCGCGGCATCACGCTGTACCTGATCGGCGACGCCAACGACTACACCGCCAAGGGGCTCTCGGGCGGGCGCGTCGTCGTGCGCCCGAGCATCGACTTCCGCGGCGATTCGACCAAGAACATCATCGTCGGCAACACCGTGCTCTACGGTGCCACCGCCGGCGAGGCGTTCTTCCGAGGGGTGGCCGGCGAGCGCTTCGCGGTGCGGCTGTCGGGTGCCACCGCGGTGGTCGAGGGCACCGGCGACCACGGCTGCGAGTACATGACCGGCGGCACCGTGGTCGTCCTCGGCAGGACGGGGCGCAACTTCGCTGCCGGCATGTCCGGCGGCGTCGCCTACGTCTACGACGATGAAGGCCAGTTCGCCAGGCGCTGCAACACGGCGACGGTGTCGCTCGAGAAGCTGCAAACCAAAGAGGAGCAGCAACTCGCTTCGCAGCCGGCGGGCTGGCACAACGGCCAGACCGACGAGGCGCAATTGCGCATGCTGATCGAACACCACCATCGCTGGACCGGGTCGCTGCGCGCGCGCGAGATCCTCGATCACTGGATCGAGGCGCGAGCTCGCTTCGTCAAGGTGCACCCGCACGAGTACCGTCGGGTGCTCGGCGAGCGCAAGGCCGCCGACGATACCCAGGCCACGATCGCCAAGGCCAAGACACCGCCGGCCAAGCGTACGGTGCCGGCGAAGTAACGCAGCATCAACACACACCGAGGCGCCGCCGGCGGCGCCCGCGTTCGTCACATCATGGGCAAGCTCACCGGGTTTCTCGAGTACAAGCGCATCGAAGAGGGCTACGAGCCCGTGCCGCAGCGGCTGAAGACCTGGAAGGAGTTCGTCATCGCGCTGTCGGCCGACCAGGCCAAGGTGCAGGGCGCGCGCTGCATGGACTGCGGGACGCCGTTCTGCAACAGCGGCTGTCCGGTCAACAACATCATCCCGGACTTCAACGACCTCGTGTACCGCAACGACTGGCAGCGGGCCTCCGAGGTGCTGCACTCGACCAACAACTTCCCGGAGTTCACCGGTCGGGTCTGCCCGGCGCCGTGCGAGGCGGCCTGCACGCTGAACGTCAACGATGACCCGGTCGGCATCAAGTCGATCGAGCATGCGATCGCCGATCGCGCGTGGGCCGAAGGCTGGGTCCGGCCGCAGCCGCCGGCCGCGAAGACCGGCAAGAAGGTGGCCGTCGTCGGCTCGGGCCCGGCGGGGCTCGCGGCCGCGCAGCAACTCGCGCGCGCCGGCCACGACGTCACCGTGTTCGAGAAGAACGGTCGGATCGGCGGTCTGCTGCGCTACGGCATTCCCGATTTCAAGATGGAGAAGTCGCACATCGATCGCCGCGTCGAGCAGATGCGAGCAGAAGGGGTCACGTTCCGCACCGGCGTGCTGGTCGGCGCGCTGCCCGAGGGCACCACGGTGACCAACGAGGCGACCGAGACGATCGCTGCCGATCGATTGCGGGCGCAGTTCGATGCCGTGCTGCTCGCCGGCGGTGCCGAGGCGAGCCGCGACCTGACCGTGCCGGGGCGCGAACTCGACGGCGTGCACTTCGCGATGGAGTTCCTGCCGCAGCAGAACAAGCTGGTCGCCGGCGACAAGGTGAAGGGCCAGATTTCGGCCCGCGGCAAGCACGTGATCGTGATCGGCGGCGGCGACACCGGCAGCGACTGCGTCGGCACCAGCAACCGCCAGGGCGCGGCCAGCGTCACCCAGTTCGAGCTGATGCCGATGCCCCCGGAGCACGAGAACAAGCCGCTGACGTGGCCCTACTGGCCGATCAAGCTGCGCACCAGTTCGAGCCACGAAGAGGGCTGCCAACGCGAGTTCGCGATCGCGACCAGGCAGTTCGTCGGCGAGCGCAATGGCGCCAAGACCGGCAAGCTGCAGGCGCTGAAGACCGTGCAGGTGCAATGGCGCGACGGCAGGATGACCGAGATTCCCGGCACCGAGAAGGACTACCCGGCCGACCTGGTGCTGCTGGCGATGGGCTTCGTCGCGCCGGTGGCCACGGTGCTCGAGGCGTTCGGCGTCGACAAGGACGCGCGCGGCAACGCGCGCGCCGGGTCCGACGACGGCAGCGGCTACCGCACCAACGTCGACAAGGTGTTCGTCGCGGGCGACATGCGGCGCGGCCAGTCGCTGATCGTGTGGGCGATCCGCGAGGGCCGGCAAGCGGCGCGCGCGATCGATGCCTATCTGATGGGTGCCTCGTCGCTGCCGCGCTGACGGCGCACAACACCTCCTTACGCGGCGGCTGCCGCGCGAAGCCGCGTTCGCGCAACCGGTGCGACAATGCCCGGCCCCGTGGCCGTCGCGGCCTGCGCTGTCGGGGCCGCCGACAGGCCCCACAGCTTGAAATCCGATACCCTGATCGAATTCGACCGCGTCACGTTCGGCTACGACGCGAGCCGCACCATCCTCAACGACGTGAGCGCGGCCTTCGCGCGCGGCAGGGTCACCGCGATCCTCGGCGGCTCGGGCTGCGGCAAGACGACGTTGTTGCGGCTGATCGCCGGTGTGCACCCTGCCACCAGAGGCCGCGTGGTTTTCGACGGCGAGACTATCGATGCAGCCGATCGCGAGCAGCTCTATCGCCTGCGGCGCCGCCTGGGCATGCTGTTCCAGTTCGGCGCTCTGTTCACCGACCTCACGGTGTTCGAGAACGTGGCTTTCCCGCTGCGCGAGCAGACCGGGCTCGCCGAAGAGATGATCCGCGACATCGTGCTGATGAAACTCAACGCGGTGGGCCTGCGCGGCGCGGCGCAACTGCGCATCGCCGAGGTGTCCGGCGGCATGGCGCGGCGCATCGCGCTGGCGCGCGCGATCGCGCTCGACCCCGAACTGATCATGTACGACGAGCCGTTCGCCGGGCTCGACCCGATCTCGATGGGCGTGGCGGCCAACCTGATCCGCAAGCTCAACGACGCCACGGGGTCGACCTCGCTGGTGGTGTCGCACGACGTGCAGCAGTGCTTCGCGATCGCCGACTACGCCTATTTGCTGTCGTCGGGCGGCAAGGTGGTGGCCCACGGTGCTCCGGGCGACCTGCGCGACTCCGACGATGCCGAGGTGCGGCAGTTCATCCGCGGCGAGCCCGACGGGCCGGTGCGCTTCCACTACCCGGCGCGTGCGCTGGCCGAAGACCTGGGCATGACAGCATGACCGGCCTGCTGCAGGCGTTGGGCATGCGCACGCTGCGGTGGCTGGGCTCGCTCGGCCATGCGGCGGTGTTCTTCGTCGATCTGCTGCGCAACTCGCCGCAGGCGCTGCGCCGCTTCGGCCTCGTCGTTGCCCAGGTGCACGCGATCGGCAACCGCTCGCTGGTGATCATCGTCGCGTCGGGCCTTGCCGTGGGCTTCGTGCTGGCGCTGCAGATGTACTACGCGCTGGTCAGGTACGGCGCGGCCGAGTCGCTCGGGCTGGTGGTCAACCTGTCGCTGGTGCGCGAGCTGGGCCCGGTGGTCACCGCGCTGCTGTTCGCCGGCCGCGCGGGCACCTCGCTGACGGCCGAGATCGGGCTGATGAAGGCCGGCGAGCAGCTGGCGGCGATGGAGCTGATGGCGATCGACCCGCGTGCCCGCGTGCTGGCGCCGCGCTTTCTCGGTGGCATCATCGCGATGCCGATCCTCGCGCTGCTGTTCTCGACCATCGGCATCATCGGGGCCTGGGTGGTGGCGGTGCTGCTGATCGGCATCGACGCCGGCAACTTCTGGTCGATCCAGCAGTCGGGCGTCGACATCTGGCGCGACGTCGGCAACGGCATCGTCAAGAGCGCGGTGTTCGGGGTCATCTGCACCTTCGTCGCGCTGTACCAGGGCTACGAGACCAAGGCCACGCCGGAGGGCGTGGCCCACGCCACCACGCGCACGGTGGTGGTGTCGTCGCTCGCGGTGCTGGGCATGGATTTCATTCTCACGGCGCTGATGTTCTCGACGCAATGACGACCGACAGGGGATCGAGGAGATGAGCAAGAAGGGCATCGAAACGCTGGTCGGGTTGTTCGTGCTGCTGGGCATCCTGGCGCTGGTCTTCCTCGCGCTGAAGGCGGCCAACCTGGCGAGCTTCGGGCAGCGCGACGGCTACACGCTGCAGGCGCGGTTCGACAACATCGGCGGCCTCAAGGTGCGCGCGCCGGTGCGCAGCGCCGGCGTGGTGGTGGGCCGCGTCACGTCGATCAAGCTCGACCCCAAGACCTTCCAGGGCCTGGTGACGATGGAGATCGACAAGGGCCTGCAGTTCCCGCGCGACAGTTCGGCCAAGATCCTCACCAGCGGCCTGCTCGGCGACCAGTATGTCGGCCTGGAGGCCGGTGGCGACGACAAGAACCTCGCACCCGGCGACACCATCACGCAGACGCAGTCGGCGGTGGTGCTTGAGAACCTGATCGGCCGGCTCCTGTTCGACAAGGCCGCCGAAGCCGGTGCGCCCGACAAGCCGCCCGCACCGAAGAAATGAGGCCTGGTCGCGTCGTCTCGTGGTTCGCCGCGACCGCGGCACTCGTGCTCGGCGGCTGCGCCACCGTGGCGGGCGACACCCGCGGCGATCCGCTCGAGGGGCTCAACCGCGCGGTGTTCTCGTTCAACGAGACGCTCGACTCGACGCTCATCAGGCCGGTGGCCACCGGCTACCAGGCGCTGCTGCCGCAGTTCGTGCGCGACCGCGTCGCCAGTTTCTTCGACAACTTCCACGACGGCTGGTCGGCGATCAATCAGCTGCTGCAGGCCAAGCCTGCTGCCGCGCTGGAGATGGGGCTGAAGTTCAGCGTCAACACCGTGTTCGGCTTGGGGTTTGTCGACGTGGCCGGCGCCGGCATCGAGCGCCGCTCGGAAGACTTCGGCCAGACGCTGGGCCGCTGGGGAATCGGGCCGGGGCCGTACCTGGTGCTGCCGCTGTTCGGTCCGAGCACGCTGCGCGACACCGCCGCGCTCACGCTGGACTGGCGCGCGATTCCCGAGGCTTTCGTCGAGCAGCGGCCCGAGCGCTGGGCGCTCGGCGCGGTGCACATCATCAGCGTGCGCGCCGGGCTGCTGTCGGCGACGCGCACGCTCGATGAAATCGCGCTCGACAAGTACGCGCTGATCCGCGACGGCTATTTGGCGCGGCGACGCAGTCTGGTCTACGACGGCAACCCGCCGGACGAGCCCGAGCCCGACGACAGCGACGCCACGCAGGCCGCGCCGTCGAAGTGAACCGCGAATCTGGCGCATGCGTTAAGGTTGCGACACTGGCGACAACAACCGAAGGAAATCAGATGTTTCGAGCAGCCTTTGTGGGCTTGACCTTGTGCGCCACGCAAGCCCTCGCGCTTGCTGCGGTGACGCCCGACGCATTCGTGATGCAGCTGTCGACCGAAGTGATCGGTGCGGTGAAGGCCGACAAGGCCATCCAGGCCGGCGATGTCGGGCGCATTCGCACGCTGGTCGAGAGCAAGATCGTCCCTCAGGTCGACTTGCAGCGCATGGTCGTGAAGTCGGTGGGCCCGCAGTGGCGAACGGCCAGCCCCGAGCAGCGCAAGCGGTTGTCCGAGGAGTTCAAGACCTATCTGATCAACACTTATGCCGGTGCGCTGACGCAGGTGAAGGACCAGAGCGTCAAGCTGCGGCCGCTGCGCAGCGGGCCCAATCCCGACGAGGTGACGGTGGGCACCGACGTGGTCGGCAGCGGGGAGCCGATCCAGCTCGACTACCGGCTCGAGAGGGCCGGCGATACGTGGAAGATCTATGACTTCAACGTGTTCGGACTGTGGGCCACCGACAGCTTTCGCAGCCAGTTCGCCCGCGACCTCAGCGCCGGCGGCATCGATGCGCTGATCGAACGCCTGACCGAAAAGAACAAGGCCATCGCCTCCGGCAAGAGCTGACGGCTGACCGCTGCGGATTCCCTCATGCTGGTGCTCCCCGAGGTGCTGACGCTGCGCGAGGCCGGCACCACGTTGAACATGCTCGCGCAGGCGATGCGTGCCGACGACGCGGCCACGCTGACCATCGACGCGTCGGCGCTGCGCAGCTTCGACACCGCGGCGGTGGCGGTGCTGCTCGAATGCCGCCGCCTCGCGCAGGCGTGGCACAAGGGCTTCGACGTGCGCGGCGCGCCGCCCAAGCTCAGCGAACTGGTGCGCCTGTACGGCGTCGAGTCGTTGCTGGCGTTCGCGGCGCCACCGGGCCCGGCGCACTGAGCAAGGCGCGCTGTCCGCGCTCGACAGCGAGCACGCGTCCGCCACTCGGCGCCGACGCGCGCGAGGCCCGCCCGGCGCTACTGCTCCTCGTCCCACACGCAGCCGTCGCGCGCGATCATCGCGCTGGCCGCCGGCGGCCCCCAGGTGCCGGCGGCATACGGGCGCGGCGGGCTCGGGTCGTCGGCCCACGCCTGCAGCACCGGCTCGACCCAGCGCCACGCCTGCTCCTGCTCGTCGCTGCGCACGAACAGGTTGAGCCTGCCGGCAATCGCATCGAGCAGCAGCCGCTCGTAGGCGCCGACGCGCTCGGCCGCGAACGCCTTGTCGAAATCGAGGTCGAGGAACACCGGCGCCAGCAAGTCGCCCTGGCCCGAACCCTTGGCCGCCAGCAGGTGCAGCTCGAGCCCGTCTTCGGGTTGCAGCTTGATCACCAGCTTGTTGGCGCGCGCGCTGCCCGGAAAGATCGGGTGCGGCACTGGCCTGAAGTTGACGGCGATCTGCGCATGCCGCGCCGCCAGCCGCTTGCCCGTGCGCAGGAAGAACGGCACGCCCGCCCAGCGCCAGTTCTGCACCTCGGTGCGCAGCGCGACGAAGGTCTCGGTCGTGCTGCCCGCGGGCACCTTGGCCTCGCCGAGGTAGCCGCTCGCGGCCTTGCCGTCGACGGTGCCTGCCTTGTACTGGCCGCGCACCACGTCGCGCGAGACGCTCTCCTCGGTGAAGGGTTTCAGCGAACGCAGCACCTTGAGCTTCTCGTCGCGGATCGCGTCGGCGTCGTTGCGGCTCGGCG
>DASURM010000293.1:0-2667 GCA_036280035.1 Burkholderiaceae bacterium
GTCGGTCGTGGGAACGCGATCGGGCAGCCCGAGGTCCGCATCGTAGTACGGGCCGGCGAAGTACAGGCCGTCGGCGGCGAAGGTCGGCGCCGCGGCGTCGCGGTCGCGCGCTGCCAACACCTCGATCAGCCAGCCTGGTGGGCGGCGGCCGCTGCCCACCGCCAGCAGGCAGCCCATCAGGTTGCGCACCATGTGGTGCAGGAACGCGCTGGCGTCGAAGTCGAAGCGCCAGTAGGCCCCGCGCTGCGCGATTCCGATCGCGCGCAGGGTCTTCACCGGGCTCGCGGCCTGGCACTCGCTGGAGCGGAACGAGCTGAAGTCGTGCTCGCCGATCAGCAGCGCGGCCGCCTCGCGCATCGCCTGCTCGTCGAGCGCGTCGAACACCCAGCCCACGAGACCCGATTCGAGCGACGGTCGCACCGGCGAGCGCAACAGCACGTAGCAATAGCGCCGGCCACGAGCATGGAAGCGCGCATGAAAATCGGCCGCCACCGGCGCACTCCACTGCACGGCGATGTCGGGCGGCAGATAGCGGTTGGTGCCGCGCACCCACGAGAACGGATCGCGCTCGACCGGCGCGTCGAAATGCACGACCTGGTTCAGCGCGTGCACTCCGGCATCGGTGCGGCCGGCGCACACCGTGCTCACGCGCGCGTCGGCAAACGTCGACAGCGCACGCTCGACGTGATCCTGAACCGTCTGCCCGTCGGGTTGACTCTGCCAGCCGTTGTAGGCCGTGCCGCGGTAGCTGATGCCCAGCGCCCAGCGCGCGCCCACCGGTTGTGGCCTAGCCGCCATTCAAGCACCGATGATCCAGGGCCTAGCTGATTCGCTACGACGCGCCGGGAACTCGCGCCACCCCCGTGGCGCGTCCCCAAGTGAACGCCGCGGATCTGGCTCTGCCAGGCCGCTGGCGTGCCTTGCAGGCCGCGCCGAGCCTTGCTCGGCCGCTCGCCAGGCACTGAAGGTCCGCAGGACCTTCAGTGTCCGGGCTCGCCCCCCTCGAGGGGGGAGCGGCCGCTAGGCCGCTTCGGGGGTGGGCCATTACGCCAGGCTGTCGAGCATGCTCTGGGCCTTGGTCTTCAGCGCACCGCCAGCCTTGGCGACCACCTCTTCGAGCAGGTCGCGCGCGCCTTCCATGTCGCCGATCTGGCGGAACTCCTCGGCCAGTTCGAGCTTGCGTGCCAGCGGGTCGTTCTCGTCGAGCGGGCCGTGGCCCGAAGGCTGAGCCGGCAGCGTGAAGTCGCCGAAGTCGAGCGTCGGCTTGGCCGATGCACTTGCCGGACTGAGCGGTGCCGGGCGACTCGGCGGATTGAGGTCGAGTGAAATCGAGTCGAGGCCGACCGCGGGCTTCGGTGCGGCCTTCGCCGCCTTGGCGGCCTGCGGCATCGTGCCGAGGTCGAGATCGAGGTCGAGGTCCGGCGGGATAGTGCCGCCACGGCTGTCGGGCGAGGTCGAGTCGATCGCCGAGGCAGGGAAACCCGAGGTCGACGGCATGATCGACTGCGGCATCGTGCTGGCGCCCAGCGGCTCGATGATGCGGCCTCCGTCTCCGGCGACCGTCACCGGTGCGCCACCCGGCTTGTAGAGCGGGTTCTCCGGGTCGATGCCGCGGCCGAGCTCCTGCGCCTTTGCCCAGTCGTCGCCCTCGCCCTTGGTCAGCGAGTGCAACTGCGTGGCCAGCAACTCGAAGCCTTTGGTGTCGCGACGCTTGGCGTACACCTCGAGCAGCTTGGTGCGGATGGCCAGGCGATCGGGGTTGCTGCGCATCGCCTCCTTCAGGATCTCTTCGGCCTGCAGGTCGCGCCCGTAGGCGAGGTAGACATCGGCCTCGGCCACCGGATCGACGTCGCCGATCGCATCGAGCTGGCTCAGCGAATAGCTCATCGACGACGAGACGGCGCTGGCATCGCGTGTATCCACGCGCTGGCCGCCGCTGGCGCCGAAGAACGAATCGGGCTGCAGGCGGCTCTCGAGGAACGAGGTCTCGCCGTTGTCCTTGCGGAAGCGGCCGCGCAGGCGATACAGCGCCAGGCCCACCAACAGCACGATGACGCCGATCGCTCCGGGCATCGCCAGCGGGTGCTCCATCAGCGACGACAGCATGCCCGGCTCTTCGGCCTGCACCGGTGGGGTGGCAGGCTTCGGTGCGGGCTTCGGCACCGGCGGCGCCGCGGCCACCGTGGGCGGCGCCGCGGGCTCGCTCGCTGCGGGTGCCGGCAGCGGCACCGCCGGCGTGATGGGTGCCTCGACCTTCGGTGTGACGGGCGCCTGCGCCACGGTGGTCGGCGGCGTCGCGGGCGGTGCCGCCGGCGGTGCAGCCGGCGCCGGTGGTGCCGCCGGTACGGCAGGCGCAGCAGGCGGTGCCGGCTGCGCAGGGGCGGTGGCCGTCTTGGCGGCGCCCTCCTGAACCTTCTTCAGGTCCTCGACGTTCTTCGTCAGTTCGGCCACGCGCGACTCGGCGGCCTTCTTCTCGGTCTCCTTCGACACCTTGGCCTCGGTGCCTGGCTTGACCTGGCCCTGCGACAACGTCAGCTTGTCGGGGGTCGGCGCGGCAGCGCGCTTGCTGTCGTCGACCGACGCGGTGACCTTGCCCTTGGCCTGGCGCGCGCCAAGTACAGCACAATCGCTGGGCGAGCAAATCAGCCAGTCAACTTCGTCAGCTTT
>DASURM010000294.1:0-7085 GCA_036280035.1 Burkholderiaceae bacterium
CCGCCAGGCCTTCGGCCGGGTAGCCGGCCTGCAGCGCGAGCTGCGCCATCTCCATGAAATCGTCGGCCCTGGTCAGGTTGCCGGTGGCCAGCCGCAGGCGCAGCAGGTCGAGCGACAGGCGCCCCGAGAAGCCGCTCTTGCGCGGCAACTGGCCGAGCACGATCGCCCAGTATTCCTTCTTCGGGTAGTAGGCGAGCAGCTTGTCGAGCGTGGCGGCACGGGCCTGGGTCTGGCCGGTGCGCTGCTGGGCATCGGCCAGCCGCAGCAGGTCGCCCTCGTCGGGCCTGCGGCCGGCGGCTTCGGCGGCGGCGACCGCGGCCTGCGCCTCCTTGGCGATCGCACCGTAGTCGCCGCTCTGGCTCTGCACATAGGCCTGCAACTGCTTCAGCTGCGCGCTGGTGTTGCCTGCGGCCTGTGCGCGTTGCACCCATTGGTTGGTGCGCGCCCAGTCCTTCTGCTGCGAGAAGGCGAAGGCCAGCATCTCTGCGGTCTGCGCCTGCTCGGCGCCGCTCAACTTGCCGGAGTTGTACAACGCCTCCAGCGCCTGGATCGCGGCCGCGGTGTCGCCGGCGCGCTGCGCGGCCGCGGCCTTCATGCGATCGATCATCAATTGCTCGGCGGGCGTCTTGCCGGCCACCGCGTCGGCCTCGCGCACCTTGGCCAGCGCGTCGCGCGCCTTGCCGGCCTTCAGCAGCTCGGCCGCATGCTGCAGCGGCTTGCCGACCTCGGGGCGCACGGCTTGCGCGTGCGCCGTTGCGATGCATGCGCAAGCCAAGAACGTGCCGATCCAGAGACGCAGGAGTTTCATCGCCGCCAAGCCGCTTCGGAGTCGGCCATCAATTCAAGAACTGCTCGTTGCCGACGAGGCCGATCTTGGTGACGCCTAGCCGCTGCGCGTTGGCCATCACCATCGCCACCACCTTGTACGACACGAGCTTGTTGGGTCGCAGGTGAAGCTCGGGCTGGTCGGCCTGCATCGCCACCACCGAGAGCCGGGTGATCAACTCGTCCTTGGTCACCATCGTGCCGTTCCAGCCGATCGTGCCGTCGAAGTCGATGTCGATGCGCACGATCTCCGGCGGCTTGGGCGGCTGCGCGCTCGGCGCGATCGGCATGTTGAGCTTGACCGCGTGGGTCTGGATCGGGATCGTGATGATCAGCATGACCAGCAGCACCAGCATCACGTCGATCAACGGCGTGGTGTTGATGTCGATCATCACCTCGTCGACATCCTGCGCGCCCACCTGCATCGCCATCGCGTGCTCCTTCGCTTTGCCTACTGGTTCGGCGGGGGTTCGGTGATGAACCCCACCTTGGCGATGCCGGCGCGCTGGCACGCCACCACCACGCGACCGACGCTCTCGTAACGGGCGTCCTGGTCGCCGCGGATGTGCACCTCGGGCTGCGGCTCCTTGACCGCCTCCTTCTTCAGCTCGCTCACCAGGGTTTCGATGTCGGGAATCCGCCGCGTGTTCCAGTAGATGTCGCCGTCCTTGCTGATCGCCAGCAGCACGTTCTCCGGCTTGGTCTGCGTCGGCACGTTGCGCTCTTTGGGCAGCGTCAACTGGATCGACTGCGTCACGACCGGGATCGTGATCAGAAAGATGATCAGCAGCACCAGCATCACGTCGACCAGCGGCGTGGTGTTGATGGTCGAGTTCATCGCATCTTCGTCGTCGTCGGGGGCACCAACGGCCATGGCCATGATCGACTCCTTGGCTCCGGGCAAGACTGGTGTTCAGCGCTTTCCGGCCAGCAGCACGTTGTGCAGGTCGCCGGAGAACGCGCGCACGCGTTCCATCACCGTCTTGTTGCGGCGGATCAGCCAGTTGTAGCCCATCACCGCCGGCACTGCGACCGCCAGGCCGAAGGCGGTCATGATCAGCGCCTCGCCCACCGGGCCGGCCACCTTGTCGATCGAGGCCTGACCGGCGATGCCGATCGCCGTCAGCGCGTGGTAGATGCCCCACACGGTGCCGAACAGGCCGACGAACGGCGCGGTCGAGCCCACCGTCGCCAGGAACGCCAGGCCGTCCTGCAGGCGGCTCTGGATGTTCTCGACCGCGCGCTGCACGCTCATGCTGATCCAGGTGTGGCGGTCGATCTGCTCGACCAGGCTGCCCTCGTGGTGTTCGTCGGCCTTGAGGCCTTCCTCGGCGATGAAGCGGAACGCGCTACCGTCGTCGAGCGTCTCGAGCCCCTTCTTCACCGAGCCCGACTGCCAGAAATGCTGCCCCGCGGCCTTCGCGCTCTTGAGCAGCTTGCGCTGTTCGAACACCTTCGTGAAGATGATGTACCAGCTGCCCATGCTCATGATCACCAGGATGATGAGCGTGCCGCGCGAGACCCAGTCGCCCTGTTTCCACATGGCTTCGAGCCCGTACGGGTTCTCGATCGTCTCCTTGGTGACCTGCGGCTCGGCGGGGGGCGCCGGCGGGGGCGGGGGCATGGCCGGGGTGGGTGGCGTCGCCGGGGCTGCCGCTTCGGGCGCCGAGGCCGCCTGGGCCCAGGCCATCTGGAGCGGCACCAGGTTCGGCACCAACAGCACGAGAGCTGCCAGCGACGCGCGCAGTTTCTTCTTCAACGACATGGTTCCTCCAACACGACTTGGGGCCGCGTAAGGATGTCCGAGCGGACACGCGGCTGATTCTTGATCGGGGCTATTCGAGCTTCCAGGCGTACTCGACGAACGTGGTCAGTGTCTGGGGCTTGCCATCCACCGTACCGGGCTTGAACTTGCAGGTGTCGCGGATCGCCGCCTCGGCGGCGCGGTCGAGCAGTTTGTGTTCTCGCGAAGGTCCCGAGCTCTTGGCGATCTCGGTGGCCGTCACGCGGCCGTCGGTGCCGACGGTGACCTTGACGCGCACGACGCCGGTGGCCTCGGCACGGGCTGCCGCCGGCGGATAGGACGGCTTGACGCAATCGGTGTTGAAGTTCACGTGCGGCGCCACGCGCGCCGGGGCAGGCGGGGCGGGCGGCGCTTCGGGCGCCGGTGGTGGTGCGATCGCCACCGGCGGCGCGGGCGGCGGCGGCACCGTCTGCACGGTGATCGTGGGTGCCGGCGGCGGCGGCGTTTCGATCTTGATCTCCGGCGGCGGCATGTACGCCGGCGGCGGTGGCGGCAGCTTCGGCGGCGGCGGCAGGTTCTCGGGCGGAGGAGGAGGAGGAGGCTTGACCTCTTCGATGATCTTGGTTTCGATCGGTCCGCGGACCACCTCGACCACTCTGCGCGCCAGGCCGTTGAGCACCGCCCAACCGAGAAGGATGTGCATCAAGACGACAACGCCGACCCCGACCATGTGCCTGGTCGGATTGCGTTGTTGCTCGGCGTAGTTCACTCACAGCCCTCCGACTGCGTGGTGGGTGACGCAGTCGATGTGTGGTCGGGGTCGCCGCCTTGTGGGCCGCGCGCGACGGCTCCCGTCGCGAAGGCGCGCACTATATCGCGAAAGAATTCGGCCCCCTTTCGGGACAACACCCTAATGGCACACGTGCCGCGCTGTGTCATGCGGGGCAGTCGTCGCATTCGGTGGACGCGCTGCGTCGCATCGGTCCATCGGCGAGCTCGACGGTCGGCGGCGCACTCGCTGGGGTACCTTCGCGCTGAAGCGCTTCGGTATGAGCCCCTTCGGGCGGCCGGGCGGCTCATGCCACCTCGAGTCGCGCGCCCCGCGAACACGGGTGCCTCATGGGCCCCGAGAGACACGGTTTGCGACATCGGTCACGTGCTCCGGGGATGGTCGCACAGCGCCGCTGCGGTCACGCTGCCGGCAACTTCACGCGCCACTTCGCGCGCATGTCCACACCGCCAACCGACTCTCCGTCTCCAGCGGGCGATCGCCTCGACCTGTCGGCCTTCGTGCCGCTGCGGCCTGCAGAGCAGGTGCTGCTGGCGGCGTTCGCCGAAGACGAGATCGCGCGCATCGGCTTGCGCCGACCGCTGTCGCCGCTGCCGTCGGTGAGCGTGCGTGGCGCGCTGGTGGCCCATCTCGCGCGCCATGGCGGGGTGGTGCGCCGGCTGCAGATCGTCGGTGCATGGATCGAGGGGGCCGTGGACCTGCGCGATGCCTCGGTGCCAGAAGGGCTGTGGTTCTTTCGTTGCGTGTTCGACGCTGCGCCGCGCTTCGACGGCGCGCGCATCGGCGGCAGCCTGAGCTTCCCGGGCTGCTTGTTGCCTGCGCTGCGCGCCGAGGACTGCACGGTCACCGGCGATCTGGCGCTCAATGCCGGCTGCACCGTGCGGCTCGACGTGCGCCTGGCGCGCGCCACCGTCGGCGGCGATCTCAACCTCGGCCGGGCCCGGTTGAGCGGTGGCGATCGGGCCGACATGCAAGTGCCGCGGCGGCTGATCGCAGACGGTGCCCGCGTGGCCGGCCATGCGTTGCTGACCGACGGCTTCGAGTCCGACGGCGACGTGCGCTTGGTCGGCGTGCGCGTCGTCGGCGACGTGCGCGTCAGCTCGGCGCGACTGAGCGGCCACGTCAACGGCGACGGGCAGCGCAGCGATGCGCTCAACCTCGACCTCGCACGGATCGCCGGCAGCGTGGCGCTCGATCGCGGCTTCTCCGCGGCCGGCGGCGTGCGCTTGAAACGTGCGCAGATCGAAGGTGATCTCGATTGCTCGCAGGCGGCGTTCGATGCCTTCGGCGACATGGGCTGGCGCGGTGCGGTGGCATTCGCGCTCGACCGCGCGCGCATCGGTGGCACGCTGGTGCTGGCGCGGCTGAGGCAGCCGCTGTCGAAGGCCACGCTGGCCGACACGCGGGTCGGCGCGCTGCACGACGACGACGCCACCTGGGGCGATGCGCTGGTGCTCGACGGTTTCGCTTACCGGCAGCTTGCCGCGGCGGCACCCCAGTCGTCGGGCTTTCGCATCGACTGGCTCGAGCGTCAACCACCGGCGCACGTCGGCCGCGACTTCCGGCCGCAGCCATGGCAGCAACTGATCACCGCCTTTCAACGCATGGGGCTGGCCGGCCAGGCGCGCGACGTGGCGGTGGCCAGCGAAGACCAGTTGCGCCGCGCCGGCCGCATCGGGGCGCACATGAGCCCGCGCTGGCGCTGGCTGCCGCGGCTGGGGCATCGCGCGTTCGGCATCGCCGCCGGTTACGGCCATCGGCCCTGGCGGGTGTTGTGGGCGATGGTGGCGCTGTGGCTGGCGTGCGCCGGCTTCTTCGGTATTGCCGCCGAGAGCGGCGCGGTGGTGCCGGTGCAGCCGATGGCAGCCGAGGCCGGGCGCGCGCTGTCTTCGACGGCCGCGGCCTTCGATCCGCTGGCGTTCTCGCTCGAGCGCCTGTTGCCGTTCGTCGATCTGCAGCAACGCCGCTGGTGGGCCGTGCCTGCAGGGCTCGGATGGCCCTTGGCGACGCGCATCGTGGCGTCGCTGGAGACCGCGCTCGGCTGGCTCGGCTGCCTGCTGGCACTGGCCTGCGTCGTGGCGCCCTTGCGTCGGAACCGGCTTTCGTGACGCGCAGTTGACAGCGCCCGACACGGTGTAGCCTCACACTTCCGCAGTGTGGAGGCACCGATGTCCGATTCCCCGACCGCCGCGTCGCTGGCCAGCACCGAGTTGATCGACAGCGCGCACCCGAGCGTGGTGGCGTTCGCGCGCGAGCACGCGATCGGCGGCGACGACCGCGAACGCGCAGTGGCGCTGCACGACGCCGTGCGCGACCAGTTTCGCTACGACCCGTACCGCATCGATCTGTCGATCGAAGGCATGCGCGCCAGCAGCGTGCTCGCGCGGGGCCGCGGCTGGTGCGTGCCGAAGGCGGCGTTGCTGGCCGCCGCGTGCCGCGTGGTCGGCATCCCGGCACGGCTGGGCTATGCCGACGTGCGCAACCACCTGAGCACCGAGCGGCTGCGCCGCACGATCCAGACCGACCTGTTCATCTGGCACGGCTACGTCGACATCTGGCTCGACGGCGCCTGGCGCAAGGCGACGCCCGCGTTCAACCGTAGCCTGGTCGAGCGCTTCGGCCTGCTGCCGCTGGCGTTCAACGGCCGCGACGATTCGATCTACCACCCGTTCGATCGCTCCGGCAACCTGCACATGGAGTACGTCAGCTACCGCGGCACCTTCGACGACATGCCGCTCGATCGCATCGCGGCCGACATCACGCAGTTCTATCCGGCCTGGGTGCAGGAGGGCCGCGACCTGATGGATGCCGACTTCATGGCCGAGGCTGAGGGCGAGAATCGCTGATGGTTGCCGACCCGTGCGCGGTGCCCGACGACCCGCCGCCCGGTTTTGCGCGGCTGCCGATCGGCGGCGATTTCATGGCCGCCAACGGGCCGTTGTGCGTGCGCGTGGTCGACGGTCGCACGCAGGTGGGGTTTCGCGTGCAGCAACACCACACCAACCCGCTGAACATCTGTCACGGCGGCATGCTGGCCACCTTCGGCGACATGCTGCTGCCGGTGTGCATCCACCGCCAGAGCGAGCTGGGCCTGCGCTTCCTGGTCACCATCGGCCTGCAACTCGACTACCTGGCGCCCGCGCCGCTCGGCGCCTGGGTGCAGGGCGAGGCCGACGTGCTGCGCGTGACGCGCACGATGGTGTTCGCGCAAGGCGTGGCGCGTATCGACGGTACGCCGGTGCTGCGTGTCAGCGGCACCTTCAAGATCGGCCAGCCGTTCGATCGGCCGGTGGAGGGGGCGGGCGACTGACCTAGTGTCCTGTCCCAGAAATACGTGGCATTGCGACGGGCCGCAACGGGGATGAGCGGTAGGCGCGGAGCCGTCCCGATACCGGGTGGTATCGGGACGGCTTCGCAACGACCCGATCGCCCCGTTTCGGCCCGCCCCGCAGGGGTTCGACCAGATGGCGCCCTCGCGCGCCCGGCCGACACGGCCGATACCACCCAGTATCGGCCGCGCCGTCCGGCCGCACGATCATCACCATCTGGTCGAATCTCAATGCCATGTATTTCTGGGACAGGACACTAGTGTGCTGTCCCACTGATACGTGAGCAAAGTCGATGCAGCTTTTCGAGGATCGAGTCGGCAGTAGCGGTCCAGCGAAACGGCTGCGAGTTGACATTGTGGTGTGTGACGAACCGATCGATGCGCTGCACGAGTTGCTT
>DASURM010000295.1:0-2622 GCA_036280035.1 Burkholderiaceae bacterium
CTGCTGCACCTCGCCGCCCAGCACCCACTCCACCACTTCCATGGTCTCCTCGTCGGTGACGCGCATGCCCTGGATGAAGGTGCCCTTCTTGCCGAGTCGGCCGAGCGCCTCCTCGATCTGCGGGCCGCCGCCGTGCACCACCACCGGGTTCATGCCCACCAGCTTCAGCAGCACCACGTCCTCGGCGAAATCCTGCTGCAGCGCGGGGTCGGTCATCGCGTTGCCGCCGTACTTGATGACGATCGTCTTGCCGTGGAACCGGCGGATGTACGGCAACGCCTGCGCCAGCAGCTCGGCCTTCTCGCGCGGCGTGATGTGGCCGAGGTCGGGGGCCGCGATCGTGGGGGTCGACATGGGCGCGCTGCGTTGGCCTGCGATGCGGTGATTGTAGGCAGCCGCTCCTCGCGCGGCGGACCCGCCCGGACGGTCGGCAGGTACGCAGGGGACCCGCACACCTATACTGCCGTCCTCATGCGCCGCACGCTCTGGCCCTTCGTGATCTGGCTGCTGGCGCTCGCGCTGCCGATGCAGGGCGCTGCCGCAGCGACGATGGCTCACTGCGAGCCCGCGCCCGACCAGACCAGCAGCGCCGCCAGGCACGACCATGCGGCGCCCGGCACGGCGCACCACGCTCACGATGCGGCCGCGGACACGGCGCCTTCGCATACCGCGCATGGCATGGCCGCGGCCGGCGACAGCCATGGCGTCGATGCGACTTCGCCGTTGCAGAAGTGCAGCGCGTGCGCGGCCTGCTGCATCGGGCTCGCGTTGCCGAGCACCGCGTTCGCGCTGCCGCAAGCGCCGGCCACCGGCCCGGCCGCGCCAAACCCGTCGGCGCACGACGTGGCCTTCTTCACCAGCGGGCCCGAACGCCCCCCGCGACCGCCGCTTGGTTGAGCGGCGCCCGGCGCCGGGTCGGTAGAGCGCGCTCGTCCTAGAGCCGCGGTCACGACCTCGCAACTCCAGAGCCGCCGCACGCGCGGCCGCTGCCGGTAAGGCTGCGGCTCGATCCGCACCGTTCATCGGGGGCTTCATGTTTCGTTTCATCGTTCGCTCTGGCGCGCCGCTGGCGTGGTGCGTGTCCGCGCTCGCGGCGGGCCCGCAAGCCGCAGCGACGCGCCCCGACCCTCTGAACCCCGCGGCGAGCGCGCCGCTGGCGTCGTACGAATCGGTATTCAAGGACTACCGCCATGTCGGCGACGTGCAAAGGATCCCCTGGAAGCAGGCCAACGAAACCGTCGGGCGCATCGGTGGCTGGCGTGCCTATGCGCGCGAAGCCCAGGTGCCCGAGGCAGCGGCGAGCGCATCGGGTCCGCGGCCGGCCGATGCTGCCAGCACCGCGCCGGATCGCGGTGACCAGAAGCGCTGACTGCATGGCACGCTCACTCGCACACGCGCCGGTGCGGCGCACCGTGGCGCTTGCGGCCTTCGCGCTGCTGGCGGGCTGCGCGTCGTTCAGTCCCGACGGGGGCTTCGCGCCGGTCGAGCAGGCGGCGCGCAGCCGGCTCGACAAGGAGCTGGTCTGGGCACGCACCGACGCCGACCGCGACCGCATCGAGCAGCGCGTGGCCGAGCTGCTGCGCGCCCCGCTCACGGCCGACGATGCGGTGCAGCTCGCGCTGCTCAACAACAAGGGCCTGCAGTCGGCGTATCACGCGCTGGGCATCGGCGAGGCCGAGCTGGTGCAGGCGGGCCGCCTGCCCAACCCGGGCTTCAGCTTCGCACGCCTGACGCGCGGCAGCGAGGTCGAGCTCGAGCGCAGCTTCCACTTCAACCTGGCCCGGCTGATCGTGCTGCCGACGCTGCAGCAGGTCGAGGCGCAGCGCTTCGCGCAGACGCAAGACCAGGTGGCCACTGCCGTGCTGACGCTGGCGGCCGACACGCGCAAGGCCTGGGTGCAGGCGGTCGCGGCCGAGGAGTCGGTGCGCTACACGCGCATGGTGATGGAATCGGCCGAGGCCAGCGCCGAGCTGGCGCGGCGCATGGCGCAGGTGGGCAACTTCAACGCGCTGCAGCAGGCGCGCGAGCAGGGCTTCTACGGCGAGACCGTGCTCAACCTGGGCCGCGCAGCGCAGGTGCGGCGCAGCATGCGCGAGCGGCTGACGCGGCTGCTCGGCCTGTGGGGCGCGCAGACCGCCTTCGAGCTGCCCGAGCGGCTGCCCGATCTGCCCCGGCAGGCCAACGAGATGTCCGACATCGAGCAGCGCGCGATCGCACAGCGGCTCGACGTGCAGCAGGCGCGCGCCGCGGCGCAAGAGACCGCGCGCAGCCTGGGGCTGGCGAAGACCACGCGCTTCATCAACGTGCTCGAGCTGGGGTTGCAGAACAACGGCTCGAACCAGGAGCCGACGCAGCGCGGCTGGGAGGTCACGCTCGAGCTGCCGCTGTTCGACTGGGGCGACGCGCGCGTGGCGCGCGCCGAGCACGTGTACATGCAATCGCTGCAGCAAGCCGCGAGCATCGCGATCAACGCGCGCTCGGAGGTGCGCGAGGCCTACGGCGCGTACCGCTCGGCCTGGGACATCGCGCGCCACCAGCGCGACGAGATCGTGCCGCTGCGCCAGCGCATCCTCGAGGAGAACGTGCTGCGCTACAACGGCATGCTGATCGGCGTGTTCGATC
>DASURM010000296.1:0-12891 GCA_036280035.1 Burkholderiaceae bacterium
ACGAAGGTCGCCACCGGCACCGGCGACGCGAGGATGCCCTTGATGATGCTGCGCATCGCGGTGTCAAGGCCCCCCGGCGTATCCATCTCCAGCACCACCAGCTGCGCCTGCTCGCGCACGGCGCGCTCAAGGGCGCGGCTCACGCGGTCGGCCGCCGCCGGGCCGATCGCACCGTCGATGCGCAGCAGCAGCACCGGTGCGGGCCCCGCAGTCTGCGCAGCGGTCAGCAGCACCGCAGACGACAGACACAGCCACCACGACGCGGCCCACGCGGTGCGCAGAGCCCGGAACAGCCGTGCGGCGGCAGCCATGCGCGCAGCCTACACCCGCGCGCCGCGGCCGGCCTCAGCCACTGCGCTCGGCCTGCCGCAGGCGGTGGGTGTCGTGGGTCACGAACTCGACGTCCGCCGGCGGCCGCTGCAGCCACTCGGGGTGTTCGAGCGTGTGCTGGATGTCGTTCAGCCCGCTGGCCCAGTGTTCCTGCATCGACGCCAGGCTGAACTGATAGTCCTTGGCCAGACTCTCCCACGCCTTGTCCTGGTAGATCAGGTGGATCACGTTGTACTGGCCTTCGCAGGCCAGCTCCTTGGCCTCGCGACACCAGCGGTTGTTGCGCTGCACCTGCGCCGACACGTGCTCGAGCAGCTCGCGCAACAGGCGGCGATGGTGAATCGAGAGCGCCATCGCGTCGGTCACCGCGCGGGTGCGGCTCGAGTAGGTGATGTCCTTGCGCCGCTCCTCGGCGTCGTACACGTTGTCGGGCAGCGCGCCGCGCGCGCTCCACAGGTCGACCTGGAACACCAGCGTGTCGCGCCGCGGCGTGGCCTCGAGCACCAGCGACAGCGGGGTGTTCGACACCAGGCCGCCGTCCCAGTAGTGCTCGCCGTCGATCTCGATCGCCGGGAACCCCGGCGGCAGCGCCCCCGAGGCCATGAAGTGCTCGGCGCGCATCGCCTTGTGCGCCCGGCCGGTGGTGTTGTCGAAGTACTCGAAATTGCCGTTGCGCACGTTGACCGCGCCCACCGAGACCCGCATCGGCCCGGCGTTGATGCGGTCGAAGTCGACGAAACGCTCCAGCGTGGCCTTGAGCTGCGAGGTGTCGTAGAAGCTCGCCTCGGCGATACCCTGCTTGCCGCCGAGCCACGGCGCGAGCCCGCGCGGCACGAAGAAACCGCGCTGGCCGTCGACCAACGCGCGCCAGGCCCCGAAGGCGCTGAACACCTTGCGCGCCTCGGGCACGCCGTAGACGAGATGCTCCAGCATCGCCACCGGCGATGCTGCCACCGCCGGCTGGCAGATCGTCTGCCAGAACTCGCGCAGCCGCTGCACCCGCGTGGCCACGGGGTTGCCGGCGATCAGTGCGGTGTTGAGCGCCCCGATCGAGATGCCGGCCACCCAGTTGGGCTCGATGTCGGCAGCCACCAGCCCCTCGATCACGCCGGCCTGGTACGAGCCGAGCGCGCCCCCGCCCTGCAGCACGAGGGCGACGGTGTCGAAGTCGAGTTTCCTGGTCATTCGTCAGAGTGGTTCGCGGCCGGCCGGCGGACGAGCCCACCCTACCCCGGCACGCGGCAACGCGCAGTCATCGGGGTATTGTCGCCGCGACCGGGCAACCAGGGTGCCAGCGCGCCTATCATGCGGACAGGCGCGACGCCGCGCTGGCCCGCGCCTCTTCACGAGGAGCACACTCATGGCAAAGAAGAAGGGCGACACCGGCGTCTATCGGGTCACCGAGGTCATCGGCAGCAGCCCGAACTCATGGGACGAAGCCGCCAGGAATGCCGTCGAGACGGCCGCCAAGACGCTGCGTGACCTGCGCATCGCGGAGGTCAGCCAGCTCGACCTGAAGATCGAGGACGGCAAGGTCGTGGCGTACCGGGCGCGGGTATCGGTCTCGTTCAAGTACGAGGGCTAGGCGCCCCGGCCCGCTCAGCGTGCGGGCTCGGCGTCGAAGCGCAGCACCACCTCGCCGCGCGCGTCGCGCAGGGCGAGTCGCTGGCTGTCGATCTGCCAGCGTGCCACCGTCGACAGCGCGTCGAGGAAGGCGCGCTCCTGCGCCATGCCGTCGGCGCACGCCATCATCGTGGCGGCGGTGCGGCCGAAGGTCAACCGGTCGCCGGCCAGCGTGTAGCCGCCGGTGATTCGGTTGCAGCCGCCCGAGCCACCGACGCGGTGCTGCTCGGGTTGCAGCACCAGCTGCGGTTGGCGCAGCGGGTCGACCGCCGCCACCGGCTGGCCACGCAGCGCGACGAGCTTCCAGGTAGTGCCCTCCAGCGGCACCGAGCCCGCCGCGATGACCTCGCACTGCGCCTGCGGCGCGATGGCAACGAAGCGCTCGACCTCGAGCGCCGGGCGCGGCGCGCCACCGTCTGCGGGCGCCCGCGCGACGATGCGCGCGTCGATGGTGGCCAGCATCGGTGCACCCGGCGTCGCTCGCGCGGCCAGGTAGGCGCGTTGCAGCGCGACGCCGGCGCCGCCGTCGAGCACCGGAAACTGGTCGCCGCTGGTGCAATCGAAGAACGACGCGGCATCGGCCAGGTAGCGGTACAGGCCGCGCAGGCGGCGCGCGTCGCCCATGGCGGCGCGGCGCAGCAGCATCGGGTCGATGCGGCGCGCGTCACCCGCACCGAGCACCGGGTACGCGGCATCGCTGCTGAACAGCACCTGGCCATCGACCGTGATGCGGCCGCGCACCGCATAGCGACGCGACGCGACGATGCGCGCCGGGTCGATCGCGATCGTGAACGCGATCGGCACCGCCGGCGAGGCCACCTGCACACTGGCCACCACCGCCGCCGGCGCGTCGGCGCGCGACACCTCCTCGAGCGTCGCCTCGAACACCGCGTCGGGCGGCAAGGCCATGCGCTCGCGGTAGCTGGCGGTGCCGCTGATCGACAGGGTCGCGCGCGGCGTCGCGCAGCCCGCCACCAGCAGCGCGACCAGCAGCGCGCTGAAGCAGAGGATCGCCTGGCGCGCTGGTCCGGCGTCGCGCATCGAGGTTTCCTTGGTCGGGTGAAGGCGGCACTTTACCGCCGTGCAATCGATGGCACAGTGCGCGGGCGCCCATGGGGCAACCTCCGCGCCGCACGCTCCGGTGAGCGCTTCGGAGCGGCCGGGCACGCTCACCACCGGAACCCCGACATGATCAAGCTGATCGACCTGTTGCACATCATGGTGCTGGTGCCGGTGACGCTGCTGCCGATCATCAATCCGCTGAGCGCGGCGCCGGTGTTCACGCTCACCGCCGGCAGCGAGGGATCGGCGACGCGCCTGCTGGCACGCCAGGTGACGATCAACTGCTGGTTCGTGCTGGTGGGGTCGTTGTTCGTCGGCACCTACGTGCTCGACCTGTTCGGCATCTCGCTGCCGATCGTTCGCATCGGCGGCGGCCTGCTGGTGGCCGCGATGGGCTGGCGCATGCTCGACCGCAACGACGACGACGAGGTGCAGCTCGCGGTCAAGCGTTCGTCGGCGCAGTTGAGCGATGCCGAGGTGATGCGGCGCAGCTTCTTCCCGATCACCTTCCCGCTGACCACCGGGCCCGGCACGATCGCCGCGTCGATCGCCATCGGCGCGGGGCTGCCGCGCCAGCCGGCGCTGTTCGTGGCCAATGCGCTGGCGGTGACGCTCGGCGCGTCGCTGACGGCGGCGACGATCTACCTCGTGTACCGCAATGCGCCGGCGCTGCTGGCCAAGCTCGGCGAGGTCGGCACCCTGGTGATGATGCGGCTGTCGGCGTTCGTGTTGCTGTGCATCGGCATCAGCATGGTGTGGGCCGGCTGGGCCGAGCTGAACGGCATTGCGCTGCCGCAGTAAGCGGCCGCGGGCCCGTGTGCCACGCTTCGCCCGCGCCGCGGATCACTCGTCGCGCTCGTGCGGCGGCACCAGGCCGATCGGGACGGTGCCGGACCAGTTGGTCTCGCAGTCCTCGAACTCGGCGAAGTCGGACTCCGACACCTGGAGGTTGTCGCCGACGCGGAAATCCTGCATCCGCGAATCGCGCAGGTCGCGCAGGTCGGCCGCCACGTGCAGCGGCCGCAGCCCCTCGAGCAGCATGTCCATGTGCGGCGAAGGCTCTTCGGCGGCCAGCGCCTCGGCCTGTTCGATCGCCTTGGCAAGCACCAGCGCCGACATGCTTTCGAGCGCGATCCAGCCGCGGCGGTCGAGCGCGTCGTGCACCAGGATCAGGTGGCGCATCGTCTGCACCTCGCCGTGCTCGTGCGCGAGCAGGCGCGCGCTCAGCTCGGCGCACAGCTGCGACAGCGATGGCGGCTCGTCGGCAGGTCGGGGGCGGCGCCGTTCGGCCAGCACGAGCTGCAGCTTGCCCTCGCGCCGCTCGATGCCCAGCGGCCGCCCCAGCAGGCCCTTGAGCTTGCGCAGCGGGCCACCCTTGCCTGCGGGCGCGCGCCGGTCTTTCAGCGGCATCTGGCGTGAGCCCTTGCGGCTCGTCGAACTGCTGGCCATTCGCGATTCCTTCTGTGGAATGCCGGGCCCAGCTTACGCAGGCGACCGCGCCGCCCCCGTTCGTACTTAACGCGGCGCGAACCACGGCCGGCAAGTCCACCCGAACGGAGGGCCCGCGCCGTGACTATTTGCCGCGCCCGCAGTGCGGGCGGCGTAGCGCGTCACAATCCGGACCCCAACCGAGGAGACGCGATGTCGATCTCACTGTCCCGCCGCCTGCCTGCCCTGGCCATGCTGTGGCTCTTGGCCCTCGTGCCGCTGCAGGGGCTGGCGCAGAAACTGGATCTCGAGATATTGCGCGCCGTGATCCAGGTCAGCGACAACGATCCGCAAAAGTGGAACCTGGCGCTGAACAACGCGCGCAACGTGCAGAACGACCTCGGTGCCGAGGCGACCGAACTCGAGATCGTGGTCTACGGGCCCGGCATCGGCATGCTGAAGGCCGACTCGCCGGTGGCCAAGCGGGTGGCCGACGCGCTGGGCAAGGGCGTCAAGGTGGTCGCCTGCGAGAACACGATGAAGGGGCAGAAGCTCACCTACGCCGACATGCTGCCCAACATTGGCTACGTGAACTCCGGCGTGGTCGAGCTGATGGAGCGGCAGCGCAAGCACTGGGCGTACATCCGGCCGTAGGCCATGCGTGGTGTCGATGCGCTGGCGGTCGGCTCGCGCCATCGCATCGGCCCGGGCGGGCTTCACTCAGGCGAGACCAGCTTCCTTTGCATGCGCGCACTGGCGAGGCCGCGGGCCTTGACTTGGCCCGCGAGGTAGTCCTGCAGGACCAGCGCCCCGTTGTGATCGGTGTCGCGGGCGCTGTACAGCAACGTGACCGTGCCGCGCCTGGCCGCGCGCAGGATCGGCTCCCAGGCGGAGGGGTTTCGCTCGAGCTCGGCGCGGTAGCGCCGGCCAAACTCCTCCCAGCGCTCAGCGCGATGGTCGAACCACTTGCGCAGCTCGGTGCTCGGAGCCACCTCCTTGGCCCAGGAGTCGGCGACGAGCGCCTCCTTCGTCATGCCGCGCGGCCAGAGGCGCTCGACGAGGATTCGCGCGCCGTCGGAACGAGCCGGTGGATCGTAGGTGCGCTTGACCTGGATCACTTGCGCGAGCGCGGCGGGCTCGATTCCACCAGCCGCGCTTCCAGCGTGATCTCGGTGCCGGCGAGCGCCTGCGACACCGGGCAGCCTGCTTTCGCGCTCTCGGCGTGCTTCTTGAAAGACGCTTCGTCGAGGCCGGGCACCTTGGCCTCGCAGCGCAGGTGGCTCTTGGTGATGCGAAAGCCCCCTTCGTGCGCAGCGATGGTCACCTGAGCCGTCGCATCGACGTAGTCGGGAATGAAGCCCGCCTTGCCCAGCATCAGCGACAGCGCCATCGCGAAACAGCTCGCGTGCGCCGCACCCAGCAGCTCCTCGGGGTTGGTGCCCTTGCCGTCCTCGAACCGCGAGGCGAACGAATAGGCGCCCTTGAAGAGGCCGTTTGCGAAATCGACCTGTCCCTTGCCTTCCTTCAGGCTTCCTTCCCAGCGGGCGTGCGCGTTTCGTGTCGCCATGGCAGATCCTTTTCTCGGCTCGTCAAACCGAGTTGGACCGCGCCGCCGCGTTTCCGTTCCGATCGCATCACCGAGATCACAGCGACTTCAGGTATTCCACGAGATCAACGCGCTGGGCGTCGTTCAAGCGGAGGTCAAGCTCTTTGGGGTCGTTGTAGCGGTTCACCAAGCACGCCAGATCCTGTCTCACCCGATCCGGCGAGCCGGCCAGGCTGCCGATGTCGGATCCATCGCAACGCGGAGCGGGTGCGTTGTGCTGCCGGCGGGGGGCTGCTCGCCGATCGTCGAGAGCGCCAGTCCGGCTCACCCACTTGCGAGGTGTACGGCCAGTGGCCCAGTTCCATTCCGAACTGCCGATACCCCCGGAACCGGCCGCATCACAGGAGCGCGACGGTCTGCCGCAGCAGCTCGATCAGCGGTGCCGGCGCGATGCCGAGCCACAGTAGCAAGACCGTGAGCACGGTCAGCGTCCAGCCGCCGGCACCGCCGATCGCCGGCAGACGAACCGCGCCAGGCTCGGGCACGCGCTCGCACATTGCCGCGATGATGCGCAGGTAGTAGAAGAGGCCGATCGCGCTGCCGACCACGAGGATGACGACGAGCAGCCACAGTTGCGCGCCGACGCCGGCGGTGACGACGTAGAACTTGGCGACGAAGCCCATCGTCAGCGGGATCCCGGCCAGCGACAGCAACATCGCGGTGAACACCCCGGCCACCCAGGGCCGGTGCCAGAACAGGCCGCGGTAGTCGTCGAGGCGTTCGGTGTCGGGCTGCAACCCGCCCGGCGACAGCAGGCCGACGACGCCGAAGGCGCCCAGCATCATGACGAAATAGGCCACGAGGTAGTAGCTGACGGCCTCGATGGCGAGCGCGCCGGCGGCGAGGAAGGCGACCAGCAGGTAGCCCAGATGCGCGATCGACGAGTACGCGAGGATGCGCTTGACGTTGTCTTGCTGCAACGCGAGCAGGTTGCCGGCGAGGATCGATGCGACCGCGATCGCGGTCAGCGCCAGCACGATCGTGGCCGAGCGATAGCCGCCGGTGGCGACGAAGTAGCGCAGCAGCAGCGCCAGCATCGCCCCTTTCGAGACGGTGGCAACGAACGCCGTGACCGGCGCCGGCGCGCCTTGGTAGACGTCCGGCGTCCACATGTGGAACGGCACCAGCGCAAGCTTGAACCCGATGCCCACCAGGATCATCGCCAGGCCCGCCAGCAGGAAGATGCCGCCGGCCGACCCGCGCGCCACGAGCGCGCCGATCGCGCCGAATGCCATGCTGCCGAACTCGGCGTAGACGAGCGCCATGCCGAACAGCAGGAACGCCGACGAGACGCCGGCGAGGATCAGGTACTTGATGCCGGCCTCGAGCGGCCGCTCGGTTTCGCGCGGGTAGGCGATCAGCGCGAACAGCGAAACGCTGAGCAGCTCGAGCCCGAGCACGAACGACGCGAAATGGCTGCTGGCGACGAGCACCGCGCTGCCCAGCGCGGCCAGCAGCAGCAGCACGTAGAGCGCTTCGTGCGGCGTCGCGGCGCGGTTGTAGTAGGCATAGGCGAGGATGACGACCACGAAGGTCGCGGCGAACACCAGCCCCATGTAGAACAGCGCGAAGGCGTCGATCGTCAGCAGCGGCGTGACCTGGCGCGGCACCGCAGAGGCGGCCAGCGGCAGCGCAATGAACGACAGCACCAGCCCGAGCAGGCTGAAGCCCATCACCGCCGCCGGGCGGCGCCAGAAGGCGGCCACCAGCATCACCACCACGCTGCTGCCGCTCAGCACCAGCAGCGGCAGCAACGCCAGCAGATCAGCACCGACGAGGTTCATTTCGCAGCCTCCGGCACGGCCGCGGTTGTCTGCAGCGCCTGCATCGCCGGCGTCGAGACGTCGAACACCGGCTGCGGGTACAGGCCGAGCCAGATCGTCACCGCGATCAGCGACGCGAACGTTGCCAGCTCGCGCGGCGTCGCATCGGCGAGTTGCCAGCCGTTGCGGTTGTCGCCGTGGAAGGTGCGCTGCATCAGCGCGAGTGCGTAGACCACGGCGGTGATCAGGCCCAGCGTGGCCAGCACCGTCAATGTCAGGTTGACGCGGAAGCTGCCGAGCAGCACCAGGAACTCGCCGATGAAGTTGCTGGTCGACGGCAACCCGAGCGAGGCCAGCACGAAGAACAGGCCGATCGCCGCCAGCCGCGGCGTCGTCGCCCACAGGCCACCCATGCGCCGCATGTCGCGGGTGTGGATGCGCTCCTGCAGCAGGCCGACCAGAATGAACAGCGCGCCGGTGGAGACGCCGTGTGCCAGCATCTGCATCACCGCGCCGTTGAGTGCCCAGGCGTTCCACGCGAACACGCCGAGCAGCACGAAGCCGAGGTGGCTGACGCTGGTGTAGGCGATGAGGCGCTTCAGATCGGTCTGCGCGAACGCCAGCAACGCGCCGTAGAGGATGCCGGCGACGCCGAGCGCCATCGCCACCGGCGCGAAGCGCATCGCCGCATCGGGGAACAGCGGCACCACGAAGCGCAGCAGCCCGTAGGCGCCGGTCTTGAGCAGCACGCCGGCGAGGATGACGCTGCCGGCGGTGGGCGCCTCGGTGTGCGCGTCGGGCAGCCAGCTGTGCAGCGGAAACGCCGGCAGCTTGACGGCGAAGGCGACGAAGAAGCCGAGCATCACCCACATCTGCGTCGACGGCGCCATCGCGGTGTGCAGCAGGTCGAAGTAGTCGAAGCTGAAGACGCCGGTGGCGTTGTGGTGTACGAACGCCAGCGCCAGGATCGACAGCAGCATCAGCAGGCCGCTGCCTTGCGTGAAGATGAAGAACTTGATCGACGCGTAGCGCCGGCGCTCGTGCCCCCAGATCGCGATCAGGAAGTACATCGGCACCAGCATCAGCTCCCACAGGAAGAAGAACAGGAACAGGTCGAGCGCGAGGAAGACGCCGATCGCGCCGGCCAGCGTCAGGCACAGGTTGAAGTGGAAGAAGCCGACGCCGGTCTGGATCTCGCGCCACGAGCAGGCCACCGAGACCACGCCGAGCAGCGCGGTGAGCGCAACCAGCAGTAGGCTCATGCCGTCGAGCGCGAGGTGGTAGCGGATACCGAAACGCGGGATCCACGCCACCGAAGTCTCGGCCAGCCAGGCGCCACGCAATCCCGGCGCGACCTCGCTCGGATGCTGCAGCCACACGGCGATCGACAGCGCGAGCACGATCAGCGTGGCGAGCAACGCGATCCAGCGCGGCGCATCGCGGTGCGAGCGCTCGCCGAGCCAGGCCAGCACGCCGCCGGCGACCAGGACGAAGATGAGCGCGGTCAGCATGGTGCGTTCATGCAAACAACGCGATCGCCACCACGATGACGCCGCCGGCGCCGATGGCCGCGGCGTAGTGGCGCAAGCGCCCGCCCTGGCTCGCGCTCAAGGCGCGCCAGCCGAGCTGGCACAACTGCGCCACGCCGGTGTAGAAGCTGTCGACGACATCGCGGCGGTCGATCTCGGCCAGCCACACCCAGGGCCGCACGAACAAGAGGTCGTAGAGCCAGTCGAAGCCCCAGCCGCCATGCCAGAAGGCACGCAGCCGCTGCGCCATCGCGGCCTGCATGCGCCGGGCCAGCGCCTCGCGCCGGCGCATAAACAGCCACCACGCGACGAAGATGCCGCCCAGCGAGGCGATCACCGCCAGCCACTCGACCGCGGCCTCGTCGCCGCGCACCAGCGGCGTCACCGGCAGCGTGTGCTGCACGAACTGCGTGAACAGAGGAGCGCCGCCGAGCCAGTGCGGCAGCTCGACCCAGCCGCCGACCACGCTCAACACCGACAGCACCACCAGCGGCAGCACGCTGCGCCAGCCGGGATGCCAGCCGACCGCGGTCTTGGCGCTGCCGAAGAAGACGATGAAGACGGCGCGGAAGATGTAGATCCCGGTCAGCAGCGCGCCGGCCCAGCCGGCGGCCCACAGCCAGAAGCTGCTGTCGGCCGAAGCCCACGCGTGCCAGAGGATCAGGTCCTTGCTGTAGAAACCGGCGGTGACGAGCGGCAGCGCAGCGAGCGATGCGCCGCCGATCACGAAGCTCCAGAAGGCGACCGGCAGCTTCTTGCGCAGCCCGCCCATCTTGTGGATGTCGTGCTCGTCGTGCAGCGCCAGGATCACGACGCCGGCCGCGAGGAACAGCAGCGCCTTGAAGAACGCGTGCGTCATCAAGTGGAAGATCGCCGCCGACCAGGCGCCGACGCCGAGCGCCAGGAACATGTAGCCGATCTGGCTGATGGTCGAGTACGCGAGCACGAGCTTGAGGTCGTTCTGCGCCAGTGCGCTGAAACCGGCCAGCAGCAAGGTGAGCGCCCCGATCACCGCCACCGCGAGCTGCACCGGCGGCGCCAGACTGTAGAGCACGTGGGTGCGCGCGATCAGGTAGACGCCGGCGGTGACCATCGTCGCCGCGTGGATCAGGGCGCTGACCGGCGTCGGGCCGGCCATTGCATCGGGCAGCCAGGTCTGCAGCGGCAGCTGCGCCGACTTGCCGACCGCGCCGCCGAGCAACAGCGCCGCGGCGGCGATCGCCAGGCCCGAGCCGCCCGACCAATCGGCGCCGGCACGCTGCATCAGCGGCTGGATCTCGAGCGTGCCCTGGTGGGTGAACAGCAGGAACAGGCCGATCGCCATCGCCGCGTCGCCGGCACGGGTGACGATGAACGCCTTCTGCGCCGCGCTGCCGTTGACCGAATCGCGATACCAGAAGCCGATCAGCAGGTAGCTGCACAAACCCACGCCCTCCCAGCCGAGGTAGAGGAACAGCAGGTTGTCGGCCAGCACCAGCACGCACATCGACGCCACGAACAGGTTCATGTACGCGAAGAAGCGGTTGTAGCCCTCGTCGTCGGCCATGTACTCGGTCGAGTACAGGTGGATCAGGAAGCTGACGACGGTGACCACCAGCATCATCACCACCGACAGCGCATCGAGGTACAAGCCGATCGCCGGGCGAAAGCCCGCCACGTCGAACCAGACCCAGCCGACCTGGTGAACGGTGAGACCGGGCTCGCCGATGAAACGCGGCGCGATCAGCACCGCCACGAGCGCGGCCAGGCCGACCGAGCCACAGCCGATCCAGGCGATCGCCGTTCGCGGCAGGCGCCCGGTGGTCAACGCGAGGATCGCGAAGCCGGCCAGCGGCAGCACCGGGACGAGCCACAGCAGCTCCAGCATGGCTAACCCCGCATCGTGCTGGCCGCATCGGCGTCCAGCGTCCCGAGGCGCCGCTGCAGCAACAGCAGCAGCGCGAGGCCGACCGACACTTCGGCCGCGGCCACGCTCAGCACGAAGATGAACAGCACCTGCCCGTCGGGTTGGCCCCACTGCGCGCCGGCGACGACGAAGGCGAGCCCGGCGGCGTTGAACATGATCTCGATCGACATCAGGATGAAGATCAGGTTGCGGCGCACGACGATGCCCACCAGCCCCAGCGCGAACAGGATCGCCGCCAGCAGCAGCCCGTGGGTCATCGGCACAGTAGCCATGAGACCCCCTTGGGCCTGCGGCCCGTCCCCCCGAGGGGGAGCGAGCGCCTTCGGAACGGCCGTGCGGCGCTCATCGCTCACCCATCGCGCGTGTCGCGCCAGCCGAGGTGATAGGCGCCGACCAGGCCCGACAGCAGCAGCAGCGACGCCAGCTCGACGCCCAGCAGATAGGGGCCGAACAGCAGCGCGCCGACCGCGCGCGCCTCGACCACCTGCGCGGCCCCCGCGCCCGCGGCCGCGTGCATCAGCACGTACACGAGCTCGGCCAGCAGCAGCGCGGCCAGCACGGCCGGGCCGATCCACGTCGTCGGCTCGAGCCAGCCGCGCTCCTGCGCCGCCGCCGCACTACCGAGGTTGAGCATCATCATCACGAAGATGAACAGCACCATGATCGCGCCGGCGTAGACGATGACTTCGAGCGCCGCAGCGAACGGCGCGCCGAGCACGTAGAACACCACCGCCACCGCCAGCAGCGACACCACGAGATAGAGCAGCGCGTGCACCGCACCCGGCAGCACGATCACCAGCAGCGTCGCGACGATGGCGACCGCAGCGGCGAGGTAGAAGGCAACGTCCATGGCGCGCGCCTCGCGTCCGTCACGGCAGCAGCCGGTGCACGTCGACCGGCGGCTCCTCGTTCTCGGCCTCGCCCTTGTCCTTGCCGCCGATCGCCAGGCCCGCGACGCGGTAGTAGTTGTAGCCCGGGTACTTGCCGGGCCCGTCGATCAGCAGGTCCTCCTTCTCGTAGACCAGGTTCGGCCGGTGGTACTCGCACATCTCGAAGTCGGGCGTGAGCTGGATCGCGTAGGTCGGGCACGCTTCCTCGCAGTAGCCGCAGAAGATGCAGCGCGAGAAGTTGATGCGGAAGAACTCGGGGTAGCGCCGGCCGGTTTCGTCTTCGGTGGCCTGCAGCGAGATGCAGCTCGGCGGGCACGCCACCGCGCACAGATAGCAGCCGACGCAGCGCTCGCCGCCATCGGGGTCGCGGCTGAGGATGATGCGGCCGCGCCAGCGCGGCGGGATCTTCGGCATCTCGTCGGGGTACTGGATCGTCACCCGCCGCGCGAACGCGTGCAGGAAGATGATCCACATCGTCTTGATCGAGTTCCACATCGCCCGCGCTCCGGTTCAGCGCATCGCCAGCACGACCACGCCGGTGCCGAGCAGATTGATCAGCGTGATCGGCAGCATCAGCTTCCAGCCGTAGGCCATCAGCTGGTCGTAGCGCGGCCGCGGCAGCGCCGCGCGCATCAGGATGAAGATCGCGATCACGATGCCGGTCTTGATCAGGAACCACACCAGCGGCGGCAGCCAGGGCCCGAGCCAGCCGCCGAAGAACAAGGTGACGATCAACGCCGAGATCAGGATCACG
>DASURM010000297.1:0-4453 GCA_036280035.1 Burkholderiaceae bacterium
GGCCGCGCTGCACGTGCTCCAGGCGCTCCGACACCAGCCGGAACGACTCGCCGAGGCGCGCCTCGAGCGTGCCCTGCAGCTTTTCGTCGACCGTGGCGCGCATCTGCTCGAGCTTGCGCTCGTTGCCCTCCTGCAGCGCCTGCAGCCGCACCTCGATCGACTGCCGCATCTCGGACTGCCGGCGCTCGCTGCCTTCGGCGAGCAGCCGCAACTGCTCGGCCAGCACCTCGCTGACGCGGCGCAGCGCCGCGTCGCTGTGTTGCTGCATCAAGGCCAGCTGCTGGCGAAAGGCTTCGATCTGCTCGCTCTGCGTGCGCGAAACGTCGCCGCCGTGCGCCAGCAGCACCTGCTGCAGCGAGCCGAGATCGCCGCGCGCGGCCAGCGCCTGGCGCGCGACGTCGGTTCGCTCAACCGGGTGCTGATCAACGTCAAGACGCGCGGCATCTTCGGCGAGGTGCAACTGGCCGCGCTGTTGGAACAGGTGTTCACGCCCGAGCAGTACGCGCGCAACGTCGAGACCGTGGCGGGCAGCGGCGAACGCGTCGACTTCGCGATCCGCTTCCCCGGTCGCCGCGAGGACGGTGCGCCGCTGTGGCTGCCGATCGACGCCAAGTTCCCGCGCGAGGACTACGAGCGCCTGCTCGACGCGCAGGAGCGCGCCGACCCGCTGGCCACCGAGGCCGCAGCCAGCGCGATCGAATCGCGCCTGCGCAACGAGGCGCGCGCCATCCGCACCAAGTACGTCAGCGCGCCGACGACCACCGACTTCGCGATCCTGTTCGTGCCGACCGAAGGCCTGTACGCCGAGGCGCTGCGTCGTCCCGGCCTGGTGCAGGCGCTGCAGACCGAGCACCGCATCATGCTGGCCGGGCCCACGACCCTGCTGGCCACGCTCAACAGCCTGCAGATGGGTTTTCGCACGCTGGCGATCGAACAACGCAGCGCCGAGGTGTGGCAGGTGCTCGGCGCAGTGAAAACCGAGTTCCAGGCGTTCGGCGAAATGCTCGCCAAGACGCGCAAGCAGTTGGAGCAGGCGCAGAACACGATCGGCCTCACCGAACGCCGCACGCGGGCGATGGCGCGCCAGCTCAAAGGCGTGGAAGCGCTACCCGATCCGCGCGTGCGCGACCTGTTCCAGCGCGACGAACTGCCCGAAGGAGATGCCCCTGGCGTCTGAGCCGAGCGCGTCCGCCACTGTGATGCCGAGCCGCCTGCTGGCGGCGCTGGTGATCGGGCAGCTCGGCCTGCACAGCGCGATGGCAGGCCTGCGCATGTCGTCGCCGCTGCTGGCGCTGCGCGACGGCCGCAGCGAGTGGGCGGTGGGCGTGCTGATGGCGCTGTTCGCGCTGGCCCCGGTGCTGCTGGCGATGCGCGCCGGTCGCATGGCCGACAAGCACGGCTACCACCGGCCGGTGCGGATGGCGGTGGTGCTGTCGACGATCGGTGGCGTGCTCGCGCTCGGCGCCACCTGGCTCGACGGCCGGCCGCAGTTCGCCTTGCTGTGCGCGGCCGCCGTCTTCAGCGGCGCCGGCACCAACCTCGGGCTGATCGCCATCCTGCGCACGGCGGGGCACTGGGCGAGCGACAGCGTGCAGCGCGTCCGCGTGTTCAGCTGGCTGGGCCTGGCGCCGTCGATGTCCAATGCGATCGGGCCGGTGATCGCGGGCTTCCTGATCGACGCCGCGGGCTTCCGCGTCGCGTTCGGCTTCCTGCTGCTGCTGCCGCTGCTGTCGTGGTACTTCGCTTCGCGCGTGCCGGTGTGGCGGCCCGAGCGGCCGGCAGGGCAGGGCGCTGGCACCGGGTGGGACTTGTTGGCGATGCCGGGCCTGAAGCGGCTGATGGGCGTGAACCTGACGCTGTCGGCGTGCTGGGACGTGCATACCTTCGCGGTGCCGGTGCTGGGATACGAGCGCGGCTTCAGCGCTGCGACGATCGGCCTGGTGCTCGGCAGCTTTACGCTCGCCGTGTCGGCGGTGCGCGTGTTGATCCCGATGCTGGCGCATCGCGTGCGCGAGGTCACGGTGCTGCGCGCCGCGATGGTCGGCACCGGCCTCGTGTTCGCGGCCTATCCGTTCGCGACCAACCCCTGGGTGATGGCAGCGCTGGCCGCCGCGCTCGGCGTGACGCTGGGCTGCGTGCAGCCGATGATCATGTCGGGCCTGCACCAGTTGACGCCGCCGCCGCGCCACGGCGAGGCGATCGCACTGCGCTCGATGGTGATCAACCTGTCGAGCACCGCACTGCCGCTGGCGTTCGGCGCCGCGGGGGCCGCGGTCGGCGTGGCGGCTCTGTTCTGGGGTGTCGGTGCGCTCACCGCAGCGGGCAGCTGGCCGGCGCGGCGCCTGCGCATCTGACACGGCGCAATGGTGCGGCACGGCGCTGTTGCGCGGTCACCGTGGGTGTCCGGAGCTCGCCGGCCCGGACGAGCCGAGATGGCTGACCCGGCCGCCTAGAACCGGATGCCGGTGGGCGAGGGCGCGGTGGTCGGCGGCGAGGCGATCGGCTCGGGCGGCGGCGCCGGGCGCGCGGCAGGCGGCGGCGCCTCGACCTGGCGCGCAACCAGCGGCGTGGCCGGCGGGGCCCGGTAGCCGCGCGGCAGGCGCGACTCGCGCGGGTAGCCGGCCACGTCGAGGTATGACTGCCAGTCGCCCTCGCTGAAGCCGCGCAGCGCCTGGCTGCCGATGGCCAGCGTGGGCAACGAGCGGCCGCCGGTCAGGCGATCGAGCGCATCGGCATCGTCGTTGCTCAGCACCTGACGCTCAGCGAACGGCACGCCGCGGCCTTGCAGCAAGCGGCGCCCGCTTTCGCACGGCGCGCAATCGGCGCTCGTGTACAGCGTGACCGGGAAGCGGATGACGACCTGACGCAGCTCGATTGGCAGGCTGGCCAGCGCAACCGTGGCGTCGGCGGGTGCTTCGTCGCGGCCCATCTGAACGGGCCGGCCGTCAGCTGCCGCGGGCAGGCGATCGGTGTAGGTGACGCTGCCGTCGGGGGCCACCACCTTGAACAGCGCGTGGCTGGGCAGGGCCCAAGCGACCAGAGCGAGCGCGGCCCATGCAGGCCGCGAGAACAGGTGCAGCGGGGTCATCCGGCCGAATCTAGCCCAGGCCGGCGGTGCGCTCAAGCGATTCCTTGGTGCCGGAGCAACGCGGCGATACTTGGTTCACGGCCACGGAAGGCCTTGAAGCTGTCGAGCGCATCGCGACTGCCACCGACCTCGAGGATCTCGCGCCGGTAGCGGCGCCCGGTGTCGAGGTCGAACACGCCGCGCTCCTCGAACGCGCTGTAGGCGTCGGCCGACAGCACTTCGGCCCACTTGTAGCTGTAGTAGCCGGCACCGTAACCGCCCGCAAAGATGTGCGAGAAGCTGTGTGCGAGCCGCTGGGCCGGGTCGAGGTCGAGCACCGACACCTCGGCGTGCACCTCGTCGAGCACACGCGAGATCGCCTGCGCCGCATCGGGCTCATGGTGCACGCGCATGTCGAACAGCGCGTACTGCACCTGGCGCAGCATCTCCAGGGCGCTGTGGAAATGGCGTGCCGCGACCACCTTGTCGAACAGCGCGCGCGGCAGCGGCGAGCCGTCGTCGGCGTGTGCACTCAACCGCGGCAGCACTTCCCACTCCCAGCAGAAGTTCTCCATGAACTGGCTCGGCAGCTCTACCGCATCCCATTCGACGCCGGCGATGCCGGCCACGGCGAGATCGTCGACCCGCGTCAGCATGTGGTGCAGGCCGTGCCCGAACTCGTGGAACAGCGTGACCACGTCCTGGTGCGTCAGCAGCGCGTCCCGCCCGGGCAGCGGCGGCGCGAAGTTGCACACCAGGTAGGCCACCGGGGTCTGCAGACGATGCGCTCCCTCCGGGCGCCGCCAGCGGCTGCGGGCGTCGTGCATCCAGGCACCCGGCCGCTTGCCGGCGCGCGAGAACGGGTCGAGGTAGAACTGGCCGACCAGGGCGCCATCGCGCTCGATGCGGTAGACGCGCACGCTGTCGTGCCACACGGGGGCGTGGTCGGGTGCGATGCGCAGCTCGAACAAGGTCTCGACGAGGCCGAACAGCCCGTCGCGAACGCGCTCGAAGGTGAAGTAGCGCTTGACCTCCTGCTCGCTGAACGCGAAACGCCGCTCGCGCAGGCGCTCGGCGACGAAGCGGTAATCCCACGGCATCAGCGTCTCGATGCCGAGCTGCGTGCACGCGAACGCCCGCAGCTCGTCGAGGTCGGCGCGCGCCTGGGTGCGAGAGCGTGCCGCCAGGTCGCGCAGGAACTGCAACACCTGCTGCGGCGTGCGCGCCATCTTGGTAGCCAGCGACAGCTGCGCGAAATCGCCGAACTGCAGCAGCCGGGCATGCTCCTGGCGCAGCGCGAGCAACTCGCCGATCAGCGCGCTGTTGTCGTACTCGGCGGGCCCCAGGTCACTGGCGCGCGCGTGGAACGCGCGGTACAGCTGCTCG
>DASURM010000298.1:0-3788 GCA_036280035.1 Burkholderiaceae bacterium
CGAGGAAGGCCTCGCGCGCTCGGTGGTCGTCGCCGCGCCGGCCGATGCGCCGCCGCTCACGCGCATGCAGGGCGCGAGCTACGCGACCGCGATCGCCGAGCATTTCCGCGACCGCGGCCAGCATGTGCTGCTGCTGATGGATTCGCTGACGCGCTATGCGATGGCGCAACGCGAGATCGCGCTGGCGATCGGCGAGCCGCCGGCCACCAAGGGCTATCCGCCGAGCTGCTTCGCGAAGCTGCCGCAGCTCGTCGAACGCAGCGGCAACGGCTGCAACGGCGGTGGCTCGATCACCGCCTTCTACACCGTGCTCAGCGAAGGCGACGACCAGCAGGACCCGATCGCCGACGCCGCGCGCGGCATCCTCGACGGCCACATCGTGCTCGCGCGTGAGCTGGCCGAGGCCGGCCACTACCCGGCGATCGACATCGAGCGCTCGATCTCGCGCGTGATGGGTGCGGTGGCGCCGCGCGAGCAGATCGACGCCGCGCGGCGCGCACGCCAGCTGCTGGCCAAGTACAACAAGGCGCGCGACCTGATCCAGCTCGGTGCCTACGCCGAAGGCCGCGACGCCGAACTCGACGCCGCGGTGCGGCTGCACGCGCCGCTGGCCACCTTGCTGCAGCAGGACATGCACGAGCGCGCGACGCTGGCCGAGAGCTGGCGCGCGCTGCACGACCTGCTCGGCGCCTGAGCTCTTCCACGACCACGATGCCGACCATGCGCGCCCTGCTCCAGTTGCTCGACCACGAACGCCGCGGCCGCGACGCCGCTCGCTTGAGCCTGCACGACGCCGAAGGCTCGGCCGACCATGCCGACGCGCAGGCGCGAGCGCTCGACAGCTACCGCAGCGAGACCGCCGAGCGCTGGAGCGCGCGCTTTCGCCAGCCCGGCAGCGCCGCGCTGCTGCTGTGCTACCAGGGCTTCATGCAGCGGCTGGAGCAGGCGATCGCGCAGCAGCGCGAGATCACGCAGCTCGCGCACGAGCGGCTCGAGCAGGCGCGCCACGCGCTCGCCGACAACCAGCGCCGCGTGGCATCGGTCGAGAAGCTGATCGAACGCCGCGAGCAGCAGGAGCGGCACCGCGCGGCGCGACGCGAGCAGGCGCACAGCGACGAGGTCGCGCTGGCGGCGCACGCGCGCCGCGACCGCGCACCACCGGCCACCGAACTCGGCGATCTGCCGCGGTGACCCGAAACCAGGAGCTTCCGATGTCGCCGACCCTGCCGATCGCCAACGTCGCGCCGCCGCCCGCCCGCGGCGGCGACGCCGCCCGCCTCGCCCAAGGCAGCGGCGAAGCCCCCCGCAGCGTCACTGGCAGGAGCGACGAGGCCACCCGCGGTGACGACGGCGACTTCGCCCAGGCGCTTTCGCACGCGCAGCGCCCGTGCAAGCCGAGCCACGAGCCGCCGCACGCCAAGGCGGCCAGGGCCGCGACGCGAGAGCCCCCGGCGCGCGCAGCGCAAGGCGGCCGCGCTGCGCCCGCCGAACCGGCGCAACGCGCCGACGCCGACTCGCTGTGCAACGCAGACGCCGGTGCGCGAGGCGACGCGAGCCTGCTCGACGCCGCGCGCACGGCGGTCGATGGCGACGCGACCACTCGGCCCGCGCAGGCCAGCGACGAGATGCCCCTGCCGGAATCGCCGATCGTCGCGAGCGATCCGATCGCGCTGCCGTGCGCTGCCGTCGCCATGCATCGCGACGCCCTCCCGGCCGGCGACGCTCCGTCCGTTGCCGCGATCGAACCCGACGGCGAGCGCGTCGCGCCGCGCGGCCACGACCGGCGGACGGGGGCGGACACCGACCGCAACGCCAAAGTGCCGCAGTCTGCACCCGGCGGCGAAGCCGCGGCGACCGAGTCGCCGCTGCACGCGGCGCCCGAGTGCCAGGCCGCCGGCACCATGGCCGTCACCGCCACCGCTGCGCACGCACCGTCGTTCGATGCCAAGGCACCACTCGATCCCGGCCCGCTGCCGCCGTGGCACGCCGCCGCGGTGCGCGACGCGAGCGCAGCCGTGGCACCGAGTGCCGAATCGCATCTGCCGCAGGCGAGCGTGCACGCGGCGATCGACGACGCGGCCTTCGCCGGCGCGCTCGGCCACCAGGTTGCGCTGTGGGTGCGCGACGGCGTGCAGGAGGCGCGGCTGCACCTGCATCCGGCCGAGCTGGGGCCGGTGGCGGTGCAGATCGCGCTCGACGGCCAGACCGCGCGGGTCGACTTCACCGCACCGGTTGCCGCCACCCGCGATTCGATCGAGCAGTCGCTGCCGGCGCTGGCGGCAGCGCTGCGCGAATCGGGCTTCACGCTGACCGGCGGCGGTGTCTCGAGCCACACCGGCGGCCGCTCGCACGATGCTCCGCCCAGACGCGGCCTGGCCGGCGGCGATCGCTCGCGCGTCGCGGACGTGGCCGACGCCACACCCGCTGCGGCCGCGCGGCGCTGGACGCGCTCGCTGCTCGACGTCTACGCCTGAAGGGCGACGCCGAGCGGCTCGCTACGGCAAGAGTCGCCCCGGAAAAGGCCGCCTATTCCGCGCTCGCTCGAGCGGGCCTCTTCGAATAATCGATCCGTCCAATGACTGTTGGCGCGCGGCGCGACCCCTGGGTTGCCGTGCGCGCACGAGACGACCATGGCCACTCCCGCTGCCGCTGCCCCAGCCGAAGCCGACCCTGCGCCGGGCCCGGCCCGCGGCAAGAAGAAGCTGTTGATCCTGATCGCCGGCGCCGTGCTGTTGCTGCTGGCGCTGGGCGGCGGCGCAGCCTTCTGGGTCGTGCAGCGGCAGGCCGCCGAGGTGGCGGCCGACCCCGACGCCGAAGCCGGCAGCGACGCCGCCGACGTGGCGACCGAGGAACCCGTCGCCAAGCCCAAGGGCGACAAGCATCGCCTGCCGGTGTTCCTGCCGATGGAGATCTTCACGGTCAACCTCGCCGACCGCGACGCCGAGCGCTACGCCCAGGTGGGCGTCACGCTCGAGGTGGCCGACAACAAGACCAGCGATCTGCTCAAGGCCTACATGCCCGCGCTGCGCAACGACGTGCTGATGCTGATCGCGCACAAGACGGCGGCCGACCTGCAGGACCGAGCCGGCAAGCTCGAGCTGGCGCGCGAGATCAAGCGTGCCGCGCTCAAGCCGCTGGATGACACCGCCGACGCGGGCGGCGACGCCGACGAGGCGCCGGTGCGCGCGGTGCTGTTCTCCTCGTTCATCATTCAATAGAGAGCCACCGAGCCATGAACCAGCAGGTCCTGTCGCAAGACGAAGTCGACGCCCTGCTCGAGGGCATCACCGGCGAGAGCCAGAAGCCCGACGCGCCCGAGCCACCCGCCGACGGCGTGCGCGGCTACGACCTGGCGAGCCAGGAGCGCATCGTCCGCGGCCGCATGCCGACGATGGAGATCGTCAACGAACGCTTCGCCCGCAACGCACGCCAGGGCCTGTTCAATCTGATCCGCAAGAGCCCCGAGGTCTCGGTAGGCGGCATCAAGATGCACAAGTACTCGGCGTTCCTGCGCGAGCTCGTGGTGCCGACCAGCTTCAACATCATGTCGGTGCGGCCGCTGCGCGGCTGCGCGCTGATCGTGCTGGAACCCAACTTCGTGTTCGCGGTGATCGACACGCTGTTCGGCGGCATCGGCAAGTTCCACGCCCGCATCGAGGGCCGCGAGTTCTCGCCCACCGAGGAGCGCGTGATCCAGCGCATGCTCGAATGCCTATGTCACGAGTACCAGAAGGCCTGGGCCGGCATCCACCCGCTGCAGCTCGAGCACCAGCGCTCGGAGATGCAGC
>DASURM010000299.1:0-5805 GCA_036280035.1 Burkholderiaceae bacterium
TTCGCTGAAGTCGGTGGTGATGTGCGGATGCGCCAGCGCCGAGCCGAGGCCGCGCGGATGCGGCGTGGCCGCGAGCGAGCCATCGGCGCGCACGCGCAGGCTTTCCTTCTCGACGCCGCGGCGCATGCCCCGCAGTCGCTGGGGCGAGATGCCGGCGAGCCGATCGACGATTGTTTTCAAGCTGGTTTCCTCGCCAGGCCTGCGAGCCCAGCCGATTGCATCGACAGCGGCCGGGGTCGCTACGCCCTGGGGCCGCCTCCCATCGGTGGTCCGATACTAGCCGGGAGCGCGTCTTCGCGCGAACGCGGCGTGCAAACGCCGCCGGGTCGAGGGGCCATAAGCCGGACCGAGGGCGGCCCCGGGCTGTCGCAGGGGCCGATGCGCGGCGCCTGTCGGGCCGCCCGACGGCGGGTGCCGCAGCGGCGCGATGGCGATGCGCGCCTGCACGCGTCGAACGCTGTCGATATAGTGCAGCAGGTCAACCCCTCCCACCGGGGTCAATGCGGAGCCCACCGATGTCCAAAGCCTTCGCCTCGCAGGCCGACCTGGTCGACAAGCAGGTCAGCTTCAGCAAGCTCTCACCCAACGCCTACGCCTACACCGCCGAGGGCGACCCCAACACCGGCGTGATCGTCGGCGACGACGCGGTGATGGTGATCGACACGCAGGCCACGCCGGTGATGGCGCGCGATGTCATCAAGCACATCCGCACGGTGACCGACAAGCCGATCCGATACGTCGTGCTCAGCCACTATCACGCGGTGCGCGTGCTCGGCGCCAGCGGCTACGAGCCCGAGCACATCATCGCCAGCCGCGACACCTACGACCTGATCGTCGAGCGCGGCGAGCAAGACAAGGCCAGCGAGATCGGCCGCTTTCCGCGGCTGTTTCGCGCCGTCGAGAGCGTGCCGCCGGGAATGACCTGGCCGACCATCACCTTCAGCGGCGCGATGAGCATCTGGCTCGGCAAGCTCGAGGTGCAACTGCTGCAGGTGGGCCGCGGCCACACCAAGGGCGACACCATCGCCTGGCTGCCCGGGCAGAAGATCCTGTTCTCGGGCGACCTGGTCGAGTTCGACGCCACGCCGTATGCCGGCGACGCTTACTTCCAAGATTGGCCGCACACGCTCGACAGGCTCGCGGCGATGAAGCCGAAGGCGCTGGTGCCGGGCCGCGGCGCTGCGCTGACCACGCCCGAAGCCGTGGCCGCGGGCCTGAAGGGCACGCGCGACTTCATCGCCGACGTGTGGGCGAGCGTCGAGGCCGGTGTCGCCGCCGGCAAGGACCTCAACGCGGTCTACAAGGAGACGGTCGCCAAGCTGCGGCCGAAGTACGGCCACTGGGTGATCTTCGACCATTGCATGCCGTTCGATGTGACGCGCTGCTACGACGAGGCGACCAAGTACCCCGACCCGCGCATCTGGACCGCCGAGCGCGACCGCCAGATGTGGCAGACGCTCGAGTCGTAGGCTGGGCAGACCATGGACTACCAGCAGGTCGTCTTCCCTTATCGGCACTGCAGCGACCAAGACGCGCGCGCGCCGGCGCACCACCCGGTGGTGGTGGTCGGTGCTGGGCCGGTGGGGCTGTCGCTGGCGATCGACCTCGCGCGCCAGCAGGTGCCGGTGGTGCTGCTCGACAACGACGACCGGCTCTCCACCGGCTCGCGCGCGATCTGCTTCGCCAAGCGCACGCTCGAGATCTTCGATCGCCTGGGCGTCGGCAACGGGCTGGTCGACAAGGGCGTGTCGTGGAACACCGGCCGCGTGTTCCTGCGCGAGCGGCCGATCTACGACTTCGACCTGCAGCCCGAAACCACGCACGAGCGGCCGGCGTTCATCAACATCCAGCAGTACTACGTCGAGGGCCACCTCGCCGAGCGCGCTCTGGCGATGCCGTTGATCGACCTGCGCTGGAAGAACGAGGTCGCCAGCGTGCAGCAGCGCGCCGACGGCGTGACGCTGCAGGTGCGCACGCCCGAGGGCGACTACACGATCGAGGCCGACCACGTGGTGGCCTGCGACGGCGCGCGCTCGGCGGTGCGCGCGCTGATCGGCCAGGAGGCGCACGGCCGCACCTTCAAGGATCGCTTCCTGATCGCCGACGTGCGCTTCGGCGACGCGGTGGATTTCCCGGCCGAGCGCTGGTTCTGGTTCGACCCGCCGTTCCACCCCGGCCAGAGCGTGCTGCTGCACAAGCAGCCCGACGGCGTGTGGCGAATCGACTTCCAACTCGGCTGGGACGCCGACCCCGAGGTCGAGAAGCGGCCCGAGAACATCCTGCCGCGGGTGCGCGCGCTGCTGGCGCACACGGCGATGAAGAACGCCGCCTTCGAGCTGGAGTGGGCGAGCGTCTACACCTTCTCGTGCGAGCGCATGGCGCACTTTCGGCACGGCCGCGTGCTGTTCGCCGGCGACGCCGCTCACCGCGTGTCGCCGTTCGGTGCGCGCGGCGCCAACTCCGGGATCCAGGACGCCGAGAACCTGGCGTGGAAGCTCGCCGCGGTGCTGCAGGGGCGCGCCGGCGACGCGCTGCTCGACAGCTACGGCGTCGAGCGCGAGGCCGCCGCCGACGAGAACATCGGCCACTCGACGCGCGCCACCGACTTCATCACCCCAAAGAGCGAGATCAGCCGGCTGTTCCGCGATGCCACGCTGCAGCTCGCACGCGACCATGCGTTCGCGCGCGCGCTGGTCAACAGCGGCCGGCTGTCGACCGCATCCAAGCTCGACGATTCGCCGCTCAGCACGCCAGATGTCGACGCCTTCAGCGGCGCCACCGGGCCCGGCGCGCCGCCGCTCGACGCGCCGCTCACCGTCGACGGCCGCAGCGGCTGGCTGCTGCGCCAACTGGCCGACGCCTCGTTCGCCGCGCTGGTGTTCGATGGCGAGCCGGCTGCCGCTGCGGTGCGCGCACTGCAGCAGGCCGCCGACGGCGTGGCGCCGCTGCAGGTGCTGCTGGTAGCCGACTCCGAGCGCAACGGCGCGGCGGGCGCGCGCACGCTGGTCGACCGCAACGGCCTCGTGCGCCGCCGCTACGACGGCGCCCCGGGCACGGTGGTGCTGCTGCGGCCCGACCAGCATGTGTGCGCGCGCTGGCGCCACGTGTCGGCCGATGCGGCGCGCGCCGCGCTGCGCCGGGCGCTGGCGCTGCACTGAGCAAGGTCTCACCGTGCCGCTGAACACCGCACCGCATTTCGAGGCCGCCGACGCCTTCTACGAGGCGCTGATCGACGCGCACCGCGATCTGACCAGCGCGCAGAGCCACGAGCTGAACGCCAAGCTGGTGCTGCTGCTGGCCAACCACGTCGGCGAGGCGGCCGTGCTCGACGAAGCGCTCGCCGCGGCACGCGCGAGCGTGCTCGCCGCGACCCAGGAGGCATCATGAGGGCATCCGAACTCCGCTATCAGAACGGTTTCGGCAACGAGTTCGCGAGCGAAGCCGTCGCCGGCGCGCTGCCGCAGGGCCGCAACAGCCCGCAGCGCGCGCCGCACGGCCTTTACGCCGAGCTGCTGTCGGGCACCGCGTTCACCGCACCGCGCGCGGCCAACCGCCGCACCTGGATGTACCGCCGACAGCCGTCGGCGCTGAGCGCCGCGTACCAGCCCTACCCCCAGCCGCTGTGGACCAGCGGCGCCGCCGGCGGCGTCGACTCGCCGCCCGACCCGCTGCGCTGGAGCCCGTTTGCGATTCCCGATGCGCCGCTCGATTGGATCGACGGCATGCGCACCCTCGCCGCCAACGGCGACGTGCAGGCGCAATCGGGCATCGCGGCGCTGGTCTACACCGCCAACCGCTCGATGAGCCGGCGCGCGTTCGTCAATGCCGACGGCGAGATGCTGTTCGTGCCGCAGCAGGGGCGGCTGCGCATCACCACCGAGCTGGGCCACCTGGAGGTCGCGCCCGGCGAGGTCGCGCTGCTGCCGCGCGGGCTGGCGTTTCGCGTCGAGCTGCCCGACGGGCCGTCGCGCGGCTACGTGTGCGAGAACTACGGTGCCCATTTCCGCCTGCCCGAGCTGGGGCCCATCGGCTCCAACGGCCTGGCCAACGCGCGCGACTTCCAGACGCCGCTGGCCGCGCACGAGGCCGACTCCGGGCCGACCGAGGTGATCCGCAAGGTCGGCGGCAGGCTCTGGCGCAACAGTCAAGCGGCCACGCCGTTCAACGTGGTGGCGTGGCACGGCAACCTGGTGCCGCTGAAGTACGACACCGCGCGCTTCATGACGATCGGCACCATCAGCTACGACCACCCGGACCCGAGCATCTTCACGGTGCTGACGTCGCCCTCCGACACGCCGGGCACCGCCAACTGCGACTTCGTGATCTTTCCGCCGCGCTGGATGGTGGCCGAGGACACCTTCCGCCCGCCCTGGTACCACCGCAACGTGATGAGCGAGTTCATGGGGCTGGTGTACGGCCAGTACGACGCCAAGCCCGAAGGCTTCAAGCCCGGCGGCGCCAGCCTGCACAACAGCATGGTGCCGCACGGCCCCGACGCCGAAGCGTTCGAGAAGGCCAGCAGCGCCCCGCTCGCGCCGCACAAGCTCGATCACACGCTGGCGTTCATGTTCGAGAGCCGCTGGCGCTTCGTGCCGACCGCCTTCGCGATGCAGGGCGGCGCGCTCGACACCGACTACGCGAGCTGCTGGAACGGGCTGCAGGATCGCTTCCGATAGCCCGCGTACCTACCCGGAGCAGGCGCGCGGGCACCGCCTGACCGTCTGCCGCGCGGCATGGCGGCAAGGGCCGCATCGCATGCGGCATCCACCTGCGGTCAGCCCGTCGCGAGCGGCGGATGAATGAAGGCCGGTCCGACCCCCGGTCATTGACTGAGCTGCTCGTCGAGCGCATATTTTGTGCCGCAATTTTTTTGCGGCAGAGGAGCGGCAGCCATGACAGCGACGGCAAAGCCTACGATCGATATGGTCCGCGAGCGTGCCCGCGGCCAGGTGATCACGCCCGGAGACGATGGGTACGAGGGCGCACGCAAGGTCTACAACGCAATGATCGATCGGCGCCCCGCGGTCGTGATCCGTGCGGTCGACGTCGGCGACGTGATGCTCGCCGTCGGCTATGCGCGCGAGAACGGCCTCGAGCTTTCGGTCCGCGGCGGCTCGCACAGCGTGCCCGGGTTCGGGACGTGTGACGGGGGCGTGGTGATCGACCTGTCGCAGATGAAAGGCGTGCGTGTCGACCCGAAACTCAGGACGGCGCGCGCGGGAGGCGGCGCCGTGTGGGCCGACTTCAATCACGCGACCTACCCGTTCGGCCTCGCGACGACGGGCGGAATCATCGGCTCGACCGGCATCGCCGGGCTCACGCTGGGCGGGGGCATCGGCCATCTGACGCGCGGGTTCGGGCTGTCGCTGGACAACCTGCTCTCGGCGGACGTCGTGACCGCGGACGGAGAGTGTCGCGTGGCGAGTGCCGCCGAGAACGAGGATCTCTTCTGGGCGATCCGCGGAGGAGGCGGCAACTTCGGCGTGGTGACCTCCTTCGAGTACCAGTTGCACCCAGTGAAGGACATCACGGCGGGCATCTTCTTCTACCCGATCGACAAGGTGCGCGAGGTCCTGCAGTTCTACCGCGACTACGTGGCGAAGGCGCCGGAGCAAATGGGGCTGTTCCCGGCGTTCCAGATTGCCCCGCCGTTGCCGTTCATCAAGCCGGAGGATCACGGGAAGACGTTCATCGCCTTCGTCTCGTGCTGGGCGGGGTCGATGGACAAGGCGGACGCGGAAATGGCGAAGTTGCGCGGCGTCGCACCGGCTGTCGCGGAAATGGTCGCGCCGATGCCGTACTACG
>DASURM010000300.1:0-23978 GCA_036280035.1 Burkholderiaceae bacterium
GGACAAGAAGGACGTGGACCTGTTCATGGCTTCGGGCGCCGCGGGAGCCGGCGCGGTGTACAGCGATGAGGGCGTGGCCATCCACATCCTGCGCAAGATCCTGATCCGCGTGAGCGCCAAGCTCGACTGGCTGATCCTCAAGCTGCACTGATGGCCGCGATCGATCGTCGTTTCCCAAGCGCCGCCGCGGCCGGCCTCGCCGCGCTGCTGGCCGCCGGTTGCGCGCTGCAATCGCCACCCAAGCCCGAAGAAACGCGCTCGCAGGCGCTGGACAGCACCGACGTCACCACGCCATGGCGCGCCGCCGAGCCGGTGGCCGGCGCGGTGCAGGACAACTGGCTCGCCAGCTTCGGCGACGCGCAACTCGACGCGCTGGTGGCCGAGGCCGTGCAGCGCAACCCCGACCTGCGCGTGGCCGCCACCAAGGTCGAACAGGCGACCGAGCAGTTGCGCATCGCCGAGGCGGCGCGGCGGCCGCAGATCAGCATCATCGGCACCGGCGGCATCAAGATGACCGACATGAGCTCTGCGCTCACCGGCATCGCCGGCCTGGTGTCGTGGGAGCTCGACCTCTGGGGCCAGCTGCGCTACCAGCGCGAGGCCGCCGCGGCCAGCCTCAGCGCCGTGCAGGCCGACACCGAGTTCGCGCGCCAGTCGATTGCCGCCACCACCGCGAAGGCCTGGTTCGTCGCCGCGCAGACCGCGGGCGAACAGCAACTGGCCGACGAGATGGTGAAGGCTTCCGATCATCTGGTGCAGCTCGCGCGCGACCGCTACCGCATCGGCGCCGGCAGCGAGCAGGACGTGGCGCTCGCCTCGTCCAACCTCGGCGTCGCGCGCGACTCGCGGGCACAGGCGCGCTACGCGCACCAGGCGGCGTTGCGCGCGCTCGAACTGCTGCTCGGCCGCTACCCGGCCGCCGAGCTGCGCGCGCGAGCCGACCTGCCTCCGCTGCCCGGGCCGGTGCCGGCGGGCCTGCCGCTGCAGATGCTCGAGCGCCGGCCCGACCTCGTCGCCGCCGAACGGCGGGTCGCTGCCGCGTTCAACCGTGTCGGCCAGGCCAAGGCCGCACAGCTGCCGTCGATCAGGCTGACCGGCAACGTTGGCTACATCGACAGCGACATCCTGCAACTCAAGCAGGACTACGACAACCCGTCGGCCGGCCTCGGCGCCAAGTTCGTGGCGCCCCTGTACACCGGCGGCGGGCTCGATGCGCAGGTCGAGTTTATGAATGCGCAGCAGCGCGAGGCGGTGGCTCAGTACGCGCGGCTCGCGCTGCGCGCGATCGGCGACGTCGAGGAGACGCTCGCGCGCGGCCGCACGCTGGCCGAACGCGCGGAGCTGCTCCAGGCGATCGGCACCGATCAGCAGCGCGCGCTCGACCTCGCGCAGACCGCCTACCGCGTCGGCAAGCAGGATCTGCGCAGCGTCGAGCAGCAGCAGCTCAGCCTGTACGCGACGCGGGTCAACCTGCTGCGCGTGCGTGGCGATGAGCTGAGCCAGCGCGTCGCGCTGCACTTGGCGCTCGGCGGCAGCTTCGGCGAGCGCATCAGGTTGTCCGAAGCGCGGCCCTGAACGCACCGCGGCGGCGCGCGCAGCCGCAGTTGTGCGACGATGCGCGCCGCGATGCGTCTCTTCTTCTACTGCGTCTTGATCGCGCTGGCGGGTTGTGCCGGGCTGCCGACGCAGGTGCAACGCAGCCCGAGCAGCGCGTTCACCGACACCGGCGATACCGCGCTGGCGCGGGCGCTGGCCCCCGAAGTCCGCGCGCATCCGCGGCAGACCGGCGTCTACGCGCTGGCCAGCGGCCGCGAGGCTTTCGCCGCGCGGGTGGCGCTGGCGCTGGCGGCGCAGCGCAGCATCGACGCCCAGTACTACATCTGGCACGACGACATCACCGGCGCGATGCTGTTTCGCGCGCTGTGGGAGGCGGCCGAGCGCGGCGTGCGCGTGCGCCTACTGCTCGACGACAACAACACCAAAGGGCTCGACGCGACGCTGGCCATGCTCGACGCTCACCCGAACATCGAGGTGCGGCTGTTCAATCCGTTCGCCAACCGCTCGGCGCGGCTGCTCGACTTCGCCACCGAGTTCTCGCGCCTGAACCGGCGCATGCACAACAAGTCGTTCACGGTCGACAACCAGGCCACCATCGTCGGCGGCCGCAACATCGGCGACGAGTACTTCGGCGCCTCCGACGCGATGGAGTTCGCCGACCTCGACGTGATCGCCGCCGGTGCGGTGGTGCGCGACGTGTCGGCGCAGTTCGACGCCTACTGGAACAGCCCACCGGCGTATCCGGCCGCCGTCATCGTCGGCCCGTCGGGCGCCGACGTCGCGGCAGCGATCCGCGCGCGCTGGCAGCAGGTGCCACAGGAGCCGCGGGCGACCCGTTATGCCGAGGCAGTGGGCGAGACCGAGCTGGTGCGCGAGCTGCTCGCCGGCCGCCTGCCGCTGGAGTGGACGCAGGCGCAGCTCACGTACGACGAACCGGCCAAGGTGCTGCAGCCGCCCGAGCAGACCGAAACTCACATGCTGCCACGGTTGCAGGCGGCGCTGCGCACGCCGACCCGCGAGCTGGACCTGGTGTCGCCGTATTTCGTGCCCGGCGACGAAGGCACCAAAGGGCTGCGTGCGCTGGCCGACCGCGGCGTGCAGGTGCGGGTGCTGACCAATTCACTGGCGGCAACCGACGTGGGCCCGGTCTATGCCGGCTACGCCAAGTACCGCGAGGCGCTGCTCGAGGGCGGCAACCTGCGGCTGTTCGAGCTGAAGCGCAGCGCACCCGAGGAGAGCGAGGCCGCCGACAAGAAGCGCCGCGGCATCGGCAGCTCATCGGAGGCCGGCCTGCACGCCAAGACCTTTGCCGCCGACCGCCGGCGCATCTTCGTCGGCTCGTTCAACCTCGATCCGCGCTCGGTGCGGCTGAACACCGAGATGGGCGTCGTGCTCGACAGCGAGCGCCTGGCCTCGCGCCTGTCGGACCTGTTCGCCGAGGCGGCGCCGCAGGTGTGCTACGAGGTGCGCCTGGCCGCCGACGGCCAGGGCCTCGAATGGGTCGAGCAGACGCCGACCGGCACGGTGGTGCAGCGCTCGTCGCCCGAGACCGGCGTGCTGCGCCGGGCGTGGATCCGCTTCCTGTCGGTGCTGCCGATCGAGTGGATGTTGTGACCCTGGTGCCCTACGTGGGCGCTGCCGCGCTCGGCCGGCTAGAAGCACGCACCTAGACTTTTTGGTCCGATTGGGTTCCGCTCCCTAGGCGCGCGCGGCGAAGATCGCGGCGTCTCTCAACCGCTTGCCCAGCTCGGGCCACCCCATGACAACCGCCAACCTGAACACCATCGCCATCGACGTCGTCGGCCACTACGGCCAGACCGCCAAGAACCTGCTGGCTGCCTACCGGGCCGGCACCGAGCGCGCGGTCAACGCGCTCGGCGCGCGCTACGAGCGGCTGGTCGAGAAGCAGCCGCTGCCTTGGGTCAACCGCGAAGTCAAGGCCAACCTCGTCGGCTCGCAACAGCGCGTCGCGCGCCTGGTGGTCGACTCGGTGGCGCGCGTCGCCGAGCGCGCCAGCGACGCCGTCGACAGCGTCTCGGGCCGAACGGTGCAGGGCATCGAGGCCTTCGACCAGCAGACCGCCTGGGCCCACGACATGATGGTCGTCGGCGCGATCCGCAAGGTCAACCTGCCGGTGGCCAGGCTGTCGCTACGCATCGCCGGCGGCGTCGACGCGGCCTCCAAGCGCCTGTCGCAGCGCGTGGCGGGCACCGCGGTTGCCAAGGCCCCCCGCGCCGCGAAGGCTGCGCAGGCCGTGAAGGCCGGCGCCAAGCGGGCGCGCCGCGCCGTGCGCCAGGCCTGATCGGCACCATGCGAGCGAAGCGGGCCGCCCTGGCGGCCCGCTTTGCTTTTTCGCCGCCTGAACCCGGACGCAGGCGCTCTGTTGCGCAATTGACTCACGGCATCTCGCCGCCCGGTCGCTCGGGTATGCTCGCGCGCAGCAAAGAAATCGACCGGGTCCGTCGTCGGGGCCCTGGAACACCAGGAGCAAACATGCGCGTGTCATCTCGTCAACTCTACTGGCGCCCGGCCGCCGCTGCAGCGGCTCTGCTCGGCCTGTCGGCCGCGGCCTTTGCCGAGACGCCGCAAGACCGCTTCTGGGCCGGGCTCGAATACTTCTATCCGACGATCAGCTCCACCGCGCACATCGACGCCACGGCCACGGCGCGGCCGGGCACGTCGATCTCGCTCGAAGACGAGCTGGACCTCTCCGACCGCAAGGGCACGCCGTACGTCAACCTCGGCATGCGGCTGGGCGAGAACTGGCGCCTGGAGTTCGAGTACTACTCGCTCAAGCGCACGGCCGCCAAGACGCTGGGCCGGCAGATCGAATGGGGCGACACCACCTTTCCGGTCGGCGCCAACCTGGAGAGCAAGTTCGACTCCACCATCTATCGCATCACCGGCGGCTGGTCGTGGCTGAAGACGCAGCAGGCCGAGGCAGGCATCGGCTTCGGCCTGCACATCACCGACTTCAAGACGCAGCTCTCGGGGCAGGGCACCGGCATCCTCACCGGCACCGGCTTCCAGCGCGAGGCGCACGACGCGCTGGTGCCGCTGCCCACCGTGGGCCTGTACGGCAGCTACGCCGTCGCGCCGCAGGTCACGCTGCGCGGCCGCGTCGACTTCCTGTCGCTGAAGTACCAGGACTACGACGGCCGCCTGATGAACTGGATGGCCGCTGTCGACTGGCGCTTCGCCAAGAACGTCGGCATCGGCGCCGGCTACCGCTACGTCGACTACAAGCTCGAGGCCACCAAGAGCGACTTCACCGGCGAGGTGAGGTACAAGTTCAAGGGCCCGACGATCTTCGTCAACGCCGGGTTCTGATCGCGCCCGCCGGCTGCAGGGTCACGTGCGGCCGATGCCAAGCTGGCGATCGATCTCGCGGCGTAGCGCAGCGTGCGCTGCTGCGCTGCTGGCCCCGCTGGCGGCGAGCGCGCAGGGCGCCGACGACTGGAAGTTCCAGGGCAGCCTGTACCTCTACCTTCCCAGCATCGGCGGCACGACGACGTTTCCGCCGTCGGGCGGCGGCAGCCCCGTGAGCATCGACGGCTCGCGCATTCTCGAAGACCTGAAGTTCACCTTCATGGGTTCGCTCGAGGCGCACCGGGGTGGCTGGGGCGTCTTCACCGACGTCATCTACCTCGACTTCGGCGACACCAAGGCGGGCTCGCGCGACATCGAGATCGGCGGCGCGCTGCCTGCGGGCGCCAGCGCGCAACTCGAATACGACCTGCGCGGCTGGCTATGGGCCCTGGCCGGCACGTGGCGCGCGGTGTCGACGCCGACCTACCGGCTCGACGTGCTCGGCGGTACTCGCATGCTCGACATCAAGGAGACGCTGACCTGGCAACTCAGCGGCAACGTAGGATCGATCGCGGCCGCCGACCGTGCGGGCGAGCGCCAGGCTAGGCAGCAAAACTGGGATGCAATCGTCGGCGTCAAGGGCCGCGCGGCGTTCGGCGAAGGCCTCAAGTGGTATGTGCCGTACTACCTCGACCTCGGCGCCGGCGAGTCGAAGTTCACCTGGCAGGCCATGACCGGCATCGGCTACACGTTCGGCTGGGGCGACGTGGTCGGCGCCTGGCGCTACGTCGACTACAAGATGAAGTCGGGGGCCAGCCCGATCCAATCGGTCAGCTTCAACGGGCCGGCAGTGGCCGCGGTGTTCCGCTGGTAGGCCTCGAGCCGGGGCCTCGGCGCGCATGGCGGCCGCCGACTCGCGGACTACTTGACCGCGGGAAACTTCTTCAGGCACTCGCCGATCGGCTCGGTCGCCTCGATCGTCGGGTACCAGTCGCGCGCGGTCGGCGAATCGCGGCGGGCACCGAACCGATACCGCGTGCACGGCTTGGCGTCGACCTCGATCGTCTTGTACACCGGGTTGCTGGTGCCCAGCGGGCCCGGCAGGCTGAGTTCGACCCGGTGCTTGCCAGGCGTCACCGGTTCGTTGTTGTCGTTGACGGCGCGGCTCTTGCCGTCGATCGACAGCACGAACGCCGGCCGCAGCTCCTGCACGTTGGAGCGTTCGCGCGGCTCGAACAACGCGTAAGGCTCGTTGTACATGCCACCGGACGCGCACGCCGCCAGCAGAAGGGTGGACAGCGCGATCGCGATCGGGGTGTGCGGGATGCTCATGGCGGCATGCGACGTGCGCGGCGAGGGACGAGGGTGCGATTGTCGCGCGTCGACATGGGCAGCGCGCGGCAGTGAGGTTACGCTCGCGCCATGGAGTACAAAGACTACTACGCCGTGCTCGGCGTGCCGCGCGAGGCGGGCGCCGACGAGATCAAGAAGTCGTACCGCAAGCTGGCGCGCAAGTACCACCCCGACGTCAGCAAGGAGCCCGACGCCGAGAAGCGCATGAGCGAGGTCAACGAGGCCTACAACGTCTTGTCCGATCCGGAGAAGCGCGCGGCCTACGACAACCTCGGCCGCGGCCACCGGCAGGGCGAGCGCTTCACGCCGCCACCGGGCTGGGACGCCGGGTTCGAGTTCTCGGGCCCCGGCGTCGATGGTGCCGAGGCCGGCGATTTCAGCGACTTCTTCGCCGAGCTGTTCGGCCGCATGCGTTCGCACGAGGGCCGCGCCGCGGCCGGCGGGCGCGGCCGCGCGCTGCGCGGCGAGGACCACCACGCGAAGATCGTTCTCGACCTCGAAGACGCCTGGCGCGGCGTGCAGACGCAGGTGTCGCTGAAGGCACCGCAGCTCGATGCGTCGGGGCATCTGCAACTGGTGCAGCGCACGCTCGAAGTCAAGATCCCCGCGGGGGTCAGGCCGGGGCAACTGATCCGCCTCGCGGGGCAGGGCGGCGCCGGGCTCGGCGGTGCCCCGGCGGGCGACCTGCTGCTCGAGGTGGCGATCGCGCCGCACCCGCGCTTCGCGCTCGACGGCGCCAACCTGGTCGCCGAGCTGCCGCTGGCGCCGTGGGAGGCCGCGCTCGGTGCGGTGGTGCCGGTGTTGCTGCCCGACGGCCAGAGCCTGAAGGTGCGCGTTCCCGCCGGCGCGCAGAGCGGCCAGGTGCTCACCGTGCGCGGCAAGGGGTTGCCCGCGCGCACGCCCGGCGACCTGGAGCTGCGCTTGCGCGTGGTGCTGCCGAGCGCGCACGATCCGCGCGCGAAACGCGCGTACGAGCAGATGGCCGCCGATCTCGGCGGCGAATTCGACGCGCGCAAGGTCGCCGCCGCCGAGGCTGCGCGCCATCCGGAGTCCGCACGATGACACCACCCGATTCACCGCTCGACGACTTTTCGGCCGACGTGGCGCAGTTGTGCCGCCTCGCGGGCGTCGATGCGCGCTGGCTGCAGCAGCACATCGCCGACAGCCTCGTCGACGCGAGCACCAGCGGCGCGGGCGGCGAGGTGCACTTCGACGCGTTCGTGCTGCGCCGCGTGCAGCGCATCGCGAGGCTGGAGCGCGATTTCGACGCCGTGCCCGAGCTGGCGGCGCTGGTCGTCGACCTCGAGGAGGAGGTGCGCACACTGCGCGCGCGGCTGCAACGGCTGGCGCCCTGAGGCGCCGACTTCGTGCGCGGCCTCAGCCCTTCTTCACCTGCGACGGGCTCAGCACCTTCCACTTTCCCTGCACGTTGCATAGGTTCAGCACGGTGCTGCCCTTGCGATCGACGGTCTCGCTGGTGACGCGTAGCTGCCGGCACGGGTTGGTCTGCCAGTCGAAGGTCTTTAGCACCTTCAACTCGCCGCGGCTGCCGCTGGCCGGGTTCTGCCAGCCGACGCCTTCGCCGGCCTTGGCTTCGGTGAGTGCCTTGCGCGACGCGTCGAGGAACAGCTTGATGTCCTCGTCGTCGAAGCGCTCGGCGGGCGTGTCCTTCAGCAGGCCGATCCAGTTCTGCGCCATTGCCGGCGCGCACGCCAATGCGAGCAGGGCGACGCCCGCCAGTCGGTGGACGGGAACGAGCGCGTTGCGCGATGGGCCGATCATCGAAGTCGTCGCCTCCGTAAGGTGCCGTGCGCCATCGTAGCGCGGTCGCCGTTTCGCCTACGATGCGGCTCCTGATGGGTCACCCCGCGCCCGCGCTGTTCATCCTCGCTGCTGCGCTCGGCGGCTGCACGGCCGACACGCCGGCAGGCTACCAGGGCTACGTCGAGGGCGAATACGTTCACGTGGCACCTGCCGTCGCTGGCCGGCTCGACAAGCTGCTGGTGCGACGCGGCCAGGTCGTCGAGGTCAACGCCCCGTTGTTCAGGCTCGAGGCCGACACCGAGGGCGCCGCCCGCCAGCAGGCCGAAGACCAGTTGAAGGCCGCGCAGGCGCACCTGGCCGATCTGAAGCTCGGCCGGCGCAAGACCGAGCTGAACGTCGTCGATGCCCAGTTGGCCCAGGCCGTCGCTGCGCAGCAGCAGGCGCAGCAGCAGCTCGAGCGCGACGAGGCGCAGTTCGCCATCGGCGGCATCGCGCGCGCGCAGCGCGATGACTCGCGGACCCAGCTCGCGATCAAGGCCGCGCGCGTGCGCGAGCTGAGCAGCCAGCTCGAGGTGTCGCGACTACCGGCGCGCGACGAGCAGATCCGCGCCCAGGAGGCGCAGGTCGCGGCCGCGCGCGCGGTGCTGGCGCAGGCGAGCTGGCGGTTCGACCAGACGCGCGTCGCCGCGGCTGACGGCGGCCTGGTGGTCGACACGCTGTTCCGCGAGGGCGAATGGGTCGCTGCCGGCGCGCCGGTGGTGCGGCTGCTGCCGCCTGCACACGTGAAGGTGCGCTTCTTCGTGCCGCAGGCGGTGGCCGGTGGGCTCAAGCTCGGGCGCAGCGTCGTCGTGCGCTGCGACGGCTGCGGCGCCGACGTGCCGGCGACGGTGAGCTTCATCGCCACCGAGGCGGAGTACACGCCGCCGGTGATCTACAGCAACGAGACGCGCGCCAAGCTCGTCTTCATGGTCGAGGCGCAACCGGCCGGCAAGGCGCAGCCGCTGCGCCCGGGGCAGCCGGTGTCGGTGAGCCTGCAATGACCGCGCAGGGTGCCGACGCGTCGCTGGCGATCGACGTGCGCGGGCTCAACAAGCGCTTCGGCGACAAGCACGTGGTGCGGGATCTGTCGCTGCGCGCGCAGCGCGGCGAGATCCTCGGCTTCCTCGGCCCCAACGGCAGCGGCAAGACGACCTCGATCCGCATGATGTGCGGGCTGCTGACACCCGACTCCGGATCGGGCACCTGCCTGGGCTTCGACATCCGCCGCGAGAGCGACCAGATCAAGCGCCGCGTCGGCTACATGACGCAGCGCTTCTCGTTCTGGGAGGACCTGTCGATCCGCGAGAACCTCGACTTCGTGGCGCGGCTCTACGAGATGCCGCAGCGCAAGCAGGCGGTGGAGCGCTCGCTCGAGAACCTGAACCTGGCCAACCGCGCGACACAGCTCGCCGGCGCGCTGTCGGGCGGCTGGAAGCAGCGGCTCGCGCTGGCCGCCTGCATGCTGCACCAGCCCGAGCTGCTGCTGCTGGACGAACCGACCGCCGGCGTCGACCCCAAGGCGCGGCGCGAGTTCTGGGAGGAGCTGCACGCGCTGGCCGCGCGCGGCATCTCGATCCTCGTCAGCACGCACTACATGGACGAGGCCGAGCGCTGTCACAAGCTCGCCTACATCGCCTACGGCCGGCTGATGGCGCAGGGCAGCGCGCAGGAGATCATCGCGGCGCAAGGCCTCGCGACCTGGGCCGTATCGGGTGGCGACCTGACCGCGATCGCGCAGCGGCTGCAGCACGAGCCCGGCGTCGAGCAACTCGCCGCGTTCGGTGCCGCGCTGCACGTCACCGGGGGCGACGGCGCGGCCATCGAGGCGGCGCTGCGCCGCGTCACCGCCGGCACCGATTGCCGCATCGAGCCGGCGGACACCGGGCTGGAGGATGTGTTCATCCACCTGATGAGCCGCTCGGGCGACAACTACGGCGCGCCGCGATGAGCCGCTTCTCGTTGCGCCGCTGGTGGGGCATCGTGCGCAAGGAGTTCCTGCAGCTCAGGCGCGACCGCATCACCTTCGCCATGGTGGTGGGCATGCCGATCGCGCAGCTGCTGCTGTTCGGCTATGCGATCAACACCGACCCGCGGCACCTGCCCACCGCGGTGGTGGTGCACGAGAGCAGCGAGTTCACGCGCAGCGTGCTGTCGGCGATGAAGACCAGCGGCTTCTTCGAGTTCGTCGGCGAACTGGCCAGCGAGCAGGCGGCGCGCGACGCGCTGGCGCGCGGCGACGTGCAGTTCGTCGTCAACTTCCCGGCCGACTTCACGCGCGCGCTGCTGCGCGGCGAGCGCCCGGCGCTGCTGGTGGAGGCCGACGCCACCGACCCCGCGGCCGCCGGCGCGGCCATCGCCTCGGTGCGCGAGCTGGCCGCAGCGGTGGCGCGCAAGGATTTGCACGGCGTGCTGGCGCCGCTGGCCGGCACGCCGCCGCCGTTCGAGGTGCGCGTGCACAAGCTCTACAACCCCGAGGGCTCGACGCAGCTCAACATCGTGCCCGGGCTGATGGGCGTGATCCTGACGATGACGATGGTGATGATGACCGGACTGGCGATGACGCGCGAGCGCGAGCGCGGCACGATGGAGAACCTGCTGGCCACGCCGGCGCGGCCGCTGGAGGTGATGACCGGCAAGATCGTGCCCTACATCTTCATCGGGCTGATCCAGGCGACGATCATCCTGCTGGCGGCGGTGACTCTTTTTCGCGTGCCGTTCTTCGGCAGCGTGGCCGTGCTGTACGCGGTGGCGCTGATCTTCATCGCCGCCAACCTGACGGTGGGCATCACGGTGTCGTCGCTGGCGGGCAACCAGCTGCAGGCGATGCAGCTCACGTTCTTCTACTTCCTGCCGACGATGCTGCTGTCTGGCTTCATGTTCCCGTTCCAGGGCATGCCGCGCTGGGCGCAGTGGATCGGCGACGTGCTGCCGGCCACCTATTTCATGCGCCTGGTGCGCGGCATCCTGCTCAAGGGCAACGGCTGGGTCGATCTGTGGCCCAACATCTGGCCGATGCTGGTCTTCACGGTGGTGGTGATGGCGTTCGCGCTGGCCTTCTACCGCAAGACGCTGGACTGACGATGAAGCGGACAGCGCCCGGCATCGAGGTGACAGCGTTCGTGCTGGCGCTGGTGGCGTGTGCCACCGATGCGCCGCCGCCGCCGCAGCCGCCGCGCGCGGACGCGTACACCGCGACGCCGGTCGACCTCGGCGCTGCCGCCCAGGGCCCCGCGGCGCAGCACCTCGTCGCCGGCAGCGAGATGCCGGCGCTGTGGTGGACGCTGTTCGAGTCGCCCGCGCTCGACGCACTGGTGCGTCAGGCGCTGCAGGGCAGCCCGACGCTGGAACGCGCCAGCGCCCGGCTGCGCCAGGCGCAGCAGGACTACGACGCGCGCAGCGGCGCTGACTACCCGAGCGTCGACGCCAGGCTGCGCGCCGATCGCATCGACGTCGACCCCGCGGCCATCGGCGTGCAGGGCCTGCCGCTGCAGACGCCGTTCAACCTCTACCTGGCGACGGTCGGGGTGTCGTACGCCTTCGATCTGTTCGGGGCGCGGCGCAACGAGCTGGCGGCGCTGCAAGGCGAAATCGACCGCCAGCGCTTCGACCTCGAAGCCGCGCGCCTGATGCTGGCTGGCAACGTGGTCACCGCGGCGATCCGCGAGGCGCAGTTGCGCGAGCAGATCGCGCTCAACGAGTCGATCGTCGCGCTGCAGGGCCGGCAGCTCGCGATCGCCGAGCGGCTGCAGCAGTTGGGCACCGCCGCCGCCTCCGACGTGGCGGCACAGCGGCTCGAGGCGGCACGCACGCGTGCCAAGCTGCCCGAGCTGCAGCACCAGCTCGAATTGCTGCGCCATCGGCTCGCGGTCTACACCGGGCAGCCACCGGGCGCGGCGCAGCTGCCGCAGTTCCACCTCACAGACCTGCGGCTGCCGGTCGATCTGCCGTTGAGCGTGCCCTCCGAGCTGGCGCGCCAGCGGCCCGACATCCGCGCCGCCGAGGTGCTGCTGGCGCAGGCGAGCGCGCGCGTCGGCGTGGCCACCGCCAACCTGTACCCGCAGCTCACGCTGTCGGCCACCGTCGGCTCGATCGGCTCGTCCAACGGCGGTGACCTGTTCGCCAGCGGCAGCGGCCTCTACGTGCTCGGCGCGTCGCTGACGCAGCCGATCTTCCACGGCGGCGAGCTGCAGGCGCGGCGCCGCAGCGCGATCGCGGCGTACGAGCAGGCCGGTGCCGCCTACAAGGAGGTGGTGCTGCAGGGCCTGCAGAACGTGGCCGACGTGCTGCGTGCGCTCGAGGCCGACGCTCGCCGCTTGCGCGAACGCGCCGACGCCGCCGCGCAGGCGCAGCGCTTGTACGACATCGTCGCGGCGCGCTACGAGGCCGGTGGCGTCAGCCAGCTGGCGGTGATCGATGCACAGCGCACGCTGCAGGCCGCGCTGCTCGAGCGCACGCAAGCGGCGGCCGACCGCTACGCCGATACGGCCGCGCTGCTGCAGGCGCTGGGCGGCGGCTGGTGGAAGGACGAGCCGCGCGCCGCTGCGCGCTGAGCGTCGTCGTCGCGCCGCTCGCGCCGCGCGCGCAGGGCTGCGCGCCTCGCTGCACTACGATACGGCACCCTCAGCGCGCCGCATCACGCCTTGCTCGTCCTCGGCCACCTGCTGTTCGGCCTGCTGTGCCTGCTGGTCTATGCGGTCAACACCCACGTCGGCGCGCAGCGGCGCCACCCGTCGGCAGCGGTCGCGTGGGTGCTGCTGATCGCGCTGCTGCCGTATGCCGGGCTGCCGCTGTACCTGATCTTCGGGTCGCGCAAGTTCGTGCGCCCGCAACCGCACCACCGCGCGGCGCCCGCGCCGCGCGATTCGAGTGCCCGCTCGGCCACCGTCGCCACGCTGATGGGCATGGGCCTGGCCGGGCCCGAGCCGCAGCACGACGTGCGCTTTCATCGCGACGGGGCGCAGGCCTGGGACGAACTCGTCGCGCTGGCTGCGGCCGCGCGCCACCAGCTCGACCTTTGCACCTACCGGCTCGGCAACGACCCGCTCGGGCAGCAGTTGGCCGAGCTGCTCGTGCAGCGCGCCGCTGCTGGCGTGCGGGTGCGGCTGCTGCTCGATTCGATCGGCAGCCTGGGCACGTCGCGCCGGCTGATCGCGCGGCTGCGCGCGGCCGGCGTGCAGGTGCGCTGGTTCATGCCGCTGCTGCACAACCCGATGCGCGGCCGCGTCAACCTGCGCAACCACCGCAAGCTCACGATCGCCGACGGGCGCAGGCTGTGGAGCGGAGGGCGCAACCTCGCGGCCGAGTATTTCACCGGCCGCAGCGGCGAGCCGGCGTGGGTCGACGCGAGCTTCACCGTCGATGGCCCGCTCGCGGCGCAGGCGCGCGAGCTGTTCGAATCGCACTGGCGGCACACCGACAGCGCAGCGGACGACGCGCCGGTGCTGCCGGCGCCGGCGCCGCAGGACGGCGGGCGCCATCTGGCGCAGCTCGTTCCCAGCGGGCCCGACCAGGCCGAAGACACGGTGCACGACCTGCTGCTGACCGAGATCTTCCGTGCGCGCCGGCAGGTGCTGGTGGTGTCGCCGTACTTCGTGCCCGACGACAGCCTGCTGACCGCGCTGTGCCTGGCCGCGCGCCGCGGCGTGCAGGTCGAGCTGATCCTGCCCGAGCGCTCGAACCACCGGCTGGCCGACATCGCGCGCCAGCGCGCGCTGCGCGAGCTGGCCGCAGCCGGCGCGCGGGTGCGGATGACCGCGGGCATGACCCACGCGAAGGCCGTGGTGATCGACGACACGCTGGCGCTGTGCGGCTCGCTCAATCTCGATGCGCGCAGCCTGTTCCTGAACTTCGAGCTGATGGTCGCGTTCTACGCGCCCGCAGACATCGCGGCGCTCGACGGCTGGATCGCCGCCACCTTCGGCGACGCGCGCGACTTCGCCGCCCGCACGGTTTCTCTGCCGCGCGACATCTTCGAAGGCCTGGTGCGCTGGCTCGCGTTCCAGATCTGACGCCGCGGCGGCTGTGGATCTGGCGAACTCGATTCAGCGGCGCAGCCGCTGCCACAGCCGCCAGGCGACCAGCGTGTTGCGCAGCCAGCGCCAGTGGCGCAGCGCGAACACACTGAGGCCGCTGGCGCCAGCGAGGCCGCCGATTGCCGCCGCCACGCCGGCTAGCCGCCGTTGCGGCAGCCGGCGTGGCCAGTGCCGGCGCAGCCACAGCGCCGCATCGACCCAGATCAACACGCGATCGGCGGCCGGCTGCAAGCGCGTAAGGTCGCGCTCGGCCTGCCGGCGCAGCAGGTCGGCGGCGAGCCGCAGATCCTGCGTTCGTTGCGCGCGCTGCGCAGGGTTCAGCGCGCGCAGCGCGGTCAAGCTGACCGACAACCTAAGCGCCATCGCGATCGCCACTGCCGCCACCACTGCCACCGCCACCGCGCAGCGTCGCCTCGTCGCGCTTCAGTTCGCCCACGCTGGCCTCCAGCGGCGACGGCCCGCGCAGCAGCGCGACGATGCGCCACACCGACGCCAGCGCGCCCACCACCAGCACGACGGTGGTCACGATCAGTGCGGCGAGCCGCTGCGGCGTGTCCCACAGCGCCACCGTGATCGTGATGGCCAGCGCGAGCAGCGCGAAGCCGAGCAGCAGCGAACCGAGCGTGGCCAGCAGCACCAGTTGCGTGATGCGCGACTTCTCCTGCTGCCACTCGAGCGCCAGCAACTCGAGCTTGATTCGGCCGAGCGCGACCGCTGCCGCGCCGAGGCGGCGCAGCGTGTCGAAACTGCCGGCGCCGTCGGTGGCCACCGCAGGCGACTACCGACGGGCGATCAGCACGCCGATCAGCAGGCCGAGCGCAGCGCCCACGCCCACTGCGTGCCACGGATGCTCGTGCACGTACTCGTCGGTGTGACGCGCGGCGCGGCGCGCGCGCTCGATGCTTTCGTATTGCAGGTCGCCGAGCTTGCGGCGCGTGTCGTCGAGCCGCTCGCGCAGGCGCTCGCGGATCGCCTTGACCTCGCCCTCGACCTTGGTGCCGCCGGCGCTGAGCAGCGCGTCGATGTCTTCCATCACGCGCTGAAAATCGCTGGCCAACTGGTCGCGCCTGGAACTGATCTCGCTCATGCGTGCACTCCTTCGGCAGGTTGTCGATTGTGCCGCGCCGTGATTTGGCGTGGCAGAGTTCGTTGCCGTGCGCGCCGCTTCGTCCCCGGTCCGGCGTCGGCTGCAGGCCCGCGCTGCTCATGCCCCCGATGGCGCCCCGATGACGGCGCGGCGAGCAACGATGGGTCTTCACTGTGGCTCGTTGTCGATCGCCACACTACGATCTACCTCCATAGGCTGGAGTGCGAGCACCGGACAAAGGTTCCCTGCCGGCCGACGAGGCCACGTCGCGCGCGACGGCAAGGCCTGCGCGCCGCGCAAGCGGGCCCTGACCCGAGCGGCTGCAACGCCTGGCCAACGGCGTGCTGTCGCTGATGGCGTACACGGTGGCAAGCAAGTACGACATGGTGTTCAACCGCTGGCGCGCGACGCTGCGCCACGCGATGGGCAACGGCGTCAAGGGCTGGTCGCTCGGGCTGGCGGCGAGTTTCTGAGCGCCAGCGCGATGCCGCTCGCAATCACTGCGGCAACGGCGCCTTCTGCCAGCTCGGGTCGGGGTTGAAGGCGGTCATCGCGCGCGCGATGGCGTCGGTGCCGGGGCCGAGATCCTTCTCGAAGACGATGCCGGCGTGGCTGACCATGAAGGTCATGACGCCGGTGTCGCCGTAGCGCACCGGCCAGGCCACCGCGGCAAAGCCGGCGCGCATGCGCTTGCCGATGATGTAGTCGTAGGCGCCGCCGGGAGCGTCCTTGCCTTGCTTGGTGAGGATCTTGTAGTGGTAGCCGTAGTAGCCGGCGCCGCTCTTGGGTTGCCTGGCCAGCAGCGGCCCGAGCGGGCTCTCGTCGATGCCGAGCGGGCTGTCCCAGTACAGGCCGTCTTTCTTGCCCTTGGTGCTGACCAGCTTCTGGGCGTACTCGTGGATGCCGTTGCTGCGCGCAACCGCGGCGTACTCGCGCTGCGCGTCGTAGTAGGCGAGGATGGCCTGGATCGTCGCCAGCTCGTTGCGCCCGATTCGCCGCGTGCGCATCTCGTCGGCGCCGGCCACGACGTCGAACTGCCAGCCTGTCTTGCGCTTGACGATCGGGATCGGCAGCGTCCAGCCCTGGTCGCCCACGGTGAGCACGGCCTTGTCGCCCTCGGTGTCGAGCTTGTGCTGCTTGTCCCACGCCGCGAGGTAGGCCACGATGTCGGCGCGCTCGACGCCCTCGGTGCGAATGACCTGCTTGTAGTTCGCGCCCAGCACCTTGGTCAGCGCGGTGCGGTCGACCTTGCGCAGCGCGTCGGTGAACGCGTCGGCCGCGGCCTCGGGGGTGGGGTAGATTTGTTGCGCGTGCGCGAGCGGCGACACCAGCGCGCACGCCAGCGCGACAACCCGCAGCACAACGGCGATCGATGGCCTCATGCGCTCTCCTGATCAGCTAGCGGCGTCCGCCGCCGCCACGACCACCACCACCACCGCCGGCCCTGCCGCCGCCGCCACCGCCGCCAGCCCTGCCACCACCGCCATGGCTGGCTGCCGATGTGCGGCTGGCGTTGCCGCGGTCGAACTGCTGGCGCTCCGCCGCGCCGTTGCCGGCACCACGCAGCGCGCTGTCGCTGGCGCCGCGAGCGCGGTCCTGGGCCCCGAGCTGGCTCGTGCTCGCACCGCCGCCACCTTGGCGATCGCGTCCGGCGCCTTGCGCGGCCTGGTTGGCGCGATCGCGCGCGGCGGGATCGTTGCGAAGTTCCTGCCGGCCCTGCGACGGACTCATGCCGCGATCCTGCAGCGAACTCTGCGCCTGCTGGCGCTGGGTGTCGCGGCTCGGGTCGCGGCCGCGGAACTCGTCGCGCGCGCCGACATTGCCGGGCGCCTTGCTGCCGAACTTGTCGCGGCTCGCCTTGTCGCCATAGGGCACGCCGCGCCGGTTGGCCGAGTTGTGCTCGAACTTGCTGTTGTTGATCTGGCGGTTGCTGTTGATGCTGTTGTACTTGTTGACGTTGATGTTGACGTCGCCGCCGCCCCAATTGCAGCCGCCCCAGATCGAACCGATGGCCGCCACGCCGATGCCGAACGCGATACCCGAAGCCAGCGCCGCGCCGGGGTAGTAGTACGGCGACGGCGGATAGTAGTACGGGGGGTATGCGGGGTACGGCCAGCTGCCGTAGACGACGGTCGGGTTGTACGCCGGCACGTACACCGTCTCGGGCTGCGTCGGCTCGACCTTGATGATCGTCTGCTGCGTCGTCGGCTCCTGCTCGACGATCACCTTCTGCTGTTCGTTGGTCTTCAGGTTGCCCGCCTGCTGCGCCTTGGCGCGCAGGCGCTGCACCGAGTCGAGCACGTCTTTCGACGATGCCAGGAACGCGTCACCGAGCTTCTGCACCCAGTCGGGCTGCGCGCCCATCATGTCGAGGATCTGCGGGAACGCGGCCAGCGACTGCACGCTCGGATCCCACGGCTGGCTCTCCACCGCCTTGACCGCCGAGTCGCCCTTGTTGTCGGGGTGCGCCTTGACCCACTTGGCTGCGTCGGCCACGTCGGAGGGGTAGGTGGACGCCATCAGCACCTGCGACAGCAGCGAGTCGGGGTAGAGCGCGATCGGCGCCAGCAACTGCTCGAGCTGCTCCTTGTTGGTCGGCGCGGCTGCGGGCGCCGCCGCCGGGGCGGGAGCGGCCGCGGGGGCGGTCTGGGCCTGTCCGCTCGACAACGCCGGCAGCAGCGCCAGCGCGAAGGCGATGCCGAAGGTCAGCCGGCGAGTCGAGTGCTGCATGGGGTTCAGGCTCATTCTAGTAGCGCCCGCTGTGCGCGGCGGCATCCGCTCGACGCGCATCATACAGTCGCCGCCGGCGCCAGCCACCGTCCTTGCCGGGGCTAGGGAACCGACGCCTTGTGCCAGCTCGCGTCGGGATCGAAGCGCGTCATCGCGCGGGCGACGGCGTCGGTGCTCGGCCCGAGATCCTTCTCGTAGACGATGCCGGCGTGACTGACCATGAAGCTCATGACGCCGGTGTCGCCGTACCGCACCGGCCAGGCCACCAGCGCGAAGCCGGCGCGCATGCGCCCGCCGATCACGTAGTCGTAGGCGCCGCCCGGCGCGTCGTTGCCCTGCGCGGTGAGGATCTTGTAGTGGTAACCCCAGTAGCCCGGCCCCTTGGGCTGCTGCCGCGCGAACAGCGGGCCGAGCGGGCTCTCGGGCGCGTCGAGCGGTGCGGGCCAGTAGAGGCCGTCTTTCTTGCCCGGTGTGCTGAACAGCTTGCGCGCGTACTCGCGCACGCCGCTGCCGGTGCGGTCTTCGCTGGCGTACTCGCGCTGCGCGTCGTAGTACGCCAGCACCGCCTGCATCGCGGCCAACTCGTCGCGCCCGATGCGCGCGATGCGCAGCCGCTCGCTGCCGCCGACCGGATCGAACTTCCACAGGCCTGCCTTGCTCCTGACGATCGGAATCGGCAGCGTGAAGCCGGGCTCCGGGCCGACCGAGAGCAGCGCGGTCGCGTCACCCTCTTGCGTGATCGTGTGCGTGCGGTCCCACTCGGCGAGGAATGCATCTACGTCGTTGCGGCTGAGGTCGTCGGTGTGGATGAAGCGCCTCCAGTCCTTGCCGAGCACGGTTTGCAAGGCCTTCGTGTCGTCGCCGCGGATCGCCTTGACCAGCGCTTCGGCCGCGGCCTCGGGTGTGAGGTAGCTCTTCTGGGCGTGCGCCAGCGGCGCTGCCAACAGGCACGCCAGCAGCGCAACGCGCATCGTGCGGGCGATCGATCGCAGCATCATGCGGACTCCGAATCTCCCTAACGTCGACCGCCGCCGCCGCGGCCGCCACCGCCGCCGCCGCCGCCGCGCCCGCCGCCGGAGAAACCGCCGCCGCCGCGGTTGGCCATCGACGATTGGCGACTGGCGCTGCCGCGATCGAACTGCTGGCGCGATTGCCCGGGGTTGTTCGCGCCGCGCAGCGCATGATCGTTGCCGCCGAGCGCCTGCGCGCGGTCGCGCGACGCGCTGACGTTGCTGAAGCCGCCGTCGCGCCCGCCGCCGGCCCCGGCGAGCCCGCCATCACGGCCGCCACCCGCCTGACCGCCGCGATCGCCGCCGCCGACGCTGCCCCGATCGCGTGCCCCCTGTGCAGCCGTCTGCGCGCGCTGACGCGTGGCCGGATCGTTGCGCAGCGCGTCGCGCGCCTGCGCCGGATCCATGCCGCGGTTTTGCAGCGTCGACTGCGCCTGCTGGCGGCGCGCCTCGGTGACCGGGTCGCGGCCGCGGAAGTTGTTGCGCGCTTCGGCGCCGCCGCGACCGCCGCCGAACTTGTCGCGGCTAGCCTGGTCGCGGTACGGCACGCCCTTGCGGTTGGCGGCGTTGTGCTGGAACTTCGTCTGGCTGCGATCGAGCTGGCGGTTGTGGTTGACGCGGTTGAAGTTGTCGACGTTGATATTGACGTCGCCGCCGCGCCAGTTGCAGCCGCCCCAGACGATGGCGCCGATGGCCGCGCCCCAGAACACGCCGGCCGCGAACGCGCCCGGGTAGTAGCCGGGGTAGTAGTACGGGTACGGCGGCCAGTAGTACGGCGGGTAGTACGGGTACGGCCACGGGCCGTAGACCACCGCCGGGTCGTACGCCGGCACGTAGATCGTGTCGGGCTGCGCGGGCTCGATCTTGATGATCTGCTGCGGCGCCGCCTCTTCGACGATCACCTTCTGCTGATCGTTGGTCTTCAGGTTGCCGGTGGACTGCGCCTTGGCGCGCAGGCGCTGTACGGCGTCGAGCACGTCCTTCGACGACGCGAGGAAGGCGTCGCCCAGGTTCTGCACCCAGTCGGGCTGGTCGCCCATCGCCTGCAGCACCTGCGGGAACGCGGCCAGCGACTGCACGCTCGGATCCCACGGCTGGTTCTGCACCGCCTGCACCGCGGCGTCGCCCTTCATGTCCTTGTTGGCCTTGGACCACTTGGCGGCCTCGGCCACGTCGACCGGGTAGGTGGCCGCCATCAGCACCTGCGACAGCAGCGAGTCGGGGTACAGCGCGATCGGCGCCACCAGTTGCTCGAGCTGCTCCTGGTTGAAGGTGGCCGACGCCGTGCCGCGTGGCGCCGACGCGGCGATCGGCGGCGGCTTGGCCGCCGGCGACGTGGCCTGCGCGTGCACCAAGCCGGGCGCGACTGCAAGGAAAAGGGCGAGTGTCAGCCCGCGCGAGAAGGGGCGCATGACCGGGCAGCTTACAACGGCGGCGCGGCGCCGCACTTGCACACGCTTGACCTTGCTCAACTCGCCAAGGCCTCATTCGTTCGGTCGACCCGAGAGGCTTCTCGGCCATGCCAGTCGCTCCTGTTGGTTGCCGGCGACTCCGACCACTTGGATGCGCATCGATCGCAGGGGCGCCGTGGGCTCCACGAGCTGGCAATGGGAAGATTTCTATGATTTCCGGACAAATAGCTCTCATAGCCGCTATTTTCTGGACCAAGATGTTGCCCAGTTGCTAGGAAGCCCCTGGTTTCTGGACATGGACGCCCTGCCCGAACTCCTCTTCAGCGAAGACGCCGACCCCGCCCAATCCAGGCGAGTGCGCCGGCTCGCGGCCTCCGGTCGCCTACGCAAGCTCTACACGGGTGTCTACACCTCCAGCCTCGAAGCTCCGCCTGAGGCCGTCGTGCTGCGGCATTGGCGGAGCATCGCGGGGCACCTGTTGAGCGGAGCCGTGGTATCCCACCGCTCGGCTTTCGACGGCAAGCCCGAGAACGGCCGCCTCTACGTCACCCGGGGCAAGACGCGACGCACAGTCGAACTGCCGGGCCTGGCATCGAGGTCCTGCCCGGACCAGCGCCGGTCACGCAAGGAGCCGCGAAGGACGTTGCCTATGGGCAGGTTTACATGGCCAGCGAGCCGCGCCGGTTCCTGGAGAACTTGACGAAGGGACGAAGCTGGTCCGAGCGGGTGCTGCCCCAGCATGAGCTCGAGGTCCAGCTGGACAAGATGCTTGCCCTGCGCGGCGAGCGCCGCCTCAACGAACTGCGCGACACGTGCAGAGCCCTGGCCGAGCGGTTGAACCTGCAGGCGGAGTTCAAGCGGCTGGACGGCATCGTCGGCGCTCTGCTGGGCACGCGCGTGGCCAGAAAGCTGACCGCGCGCCAAGCGCTGGCGCGCGCCACGGGACGCCCCTACGACGCGGCCCGCGTCGAGCTTTTCGACTCGCTCTTCGCCGCCCTGAATCGAGAGGTGTTCCCCGCGGTCCCCGACCCGGCGCCGACCGGCACGGCGAGAGAGAACTTCGCGTTCTTCGAGTCGTACTTCTCCAACTACATCGAGGGCACCACCTTCACCGTCGACGAAGCGGAGCGCATCGTGTTCGATGGTCAGATCATCGAGAACCGCTCTGAGGATTCGCACGACGTGCTCGGAACGTTCGCCGCTGCAACGCGCTCTCCGTGGCGCGACCAGCCCGCGACCGACGCGGATGCGTTCCTGGCGTGGCTCAAGTCGGTCAACGCGCAGGTGATGCAGCGGCGTCCCGACAAGCGTCCCGGCCAGTGGAAGGACAAGGTCAACCAGGCAGGTTCGACCGTGTTCGTGTTGCCCGAGCTGGTTCCGGGCACGCTGCGCGAGGGCTTCGAGCGCAGCGCCGCCCTGCTCGACCCGATGGCTCGCGCCCTGATGACGATGTTCGTGGTGACGGAGGTTCATCCGTTCGTCGACGGCAACGGGCGCACGGCTCGGCTTGCGATGAATGCCGCGCTCAGCGCGAGCGCCAGCAGCCGCGTCATCGTTCCGACGGTGTATCGCGAGGACTATCTGCTGCCGCTCAAGGCGCTGAGCAACAACGCCGACGCGAAGCCATTCATCGCGGCGATGACGCGCGTCCAGACATGGTCCGGCGCGTTCGACTACGCGAGGCCCAGGGGCCAGGTGCGAGCAGCACTCGCCACATGCAATGCCTTCCAGGAAGATCTCGAGGCCTTCCGACTGATCTTTCCGTAGCGCGCACTTGGACCTTCGCCCATGCGGGGGCTGATCAAACGAAGATTTCGATCACGACACGCATTGCACCGCCGGTGGCGTCCACTGCCCGCCGGTGACGAGGATGTCAGCGCCTCACGCGGTGCGCGCGGCCCCGGAGTCCGCATGCGCCGCGTGCTTGCGCAGCCCCAACCCGAACGCCGCCATCAGCACGCCGTAGACCACGGCGAACACGCCGATCGCGAACGCCAGCGCGATCGCGCCGGCGCCCGGCCTCGCGAACAGCACGACGCCGAAGATCACCGACAGCGCGCCGCCGGCGATCAGCAGCCACTCGCCCTCGATCTCCCTGCGCACGCGGATCGCAGCGACGATCTGCATCACGCCGGTGACGATCGCCCAGGCGGCGATGAAGTACAGCAGGATCAGTGCGGTGACGCCGGGCCAGCCGAGCGTGACCACGCCGGCGGCGATGCCGGCCAGCCCGGTGATCCCCAGCCACAGACGCGGCACCTCGCGGCCGCCCTTGATCGCGGCGACGATCGCCAGCACGCCGTCGATGAGCGCGAACACGCCGTAGATCAGCACCATCCACAGCACGGTGACGCCTGGCCAGACGATGGCCAGCACGCCGAACGCGATGGCGACCAGGCCGCGCAGCAGCAGCAACCACCAATCCTTGGCCAGGGCGTGCAGCATCGGACTCATGGCCTGGTCTCCCGGGGCGAGCTTGCCCATCGCGGTCAATGCTACCTTACCGCGACGACGCCGGAACTCGGCATCGGGACCAGCGTCTATTGCAACGACGCAGAAGCGAGAAGGCGATAACCTCGAACGACGAGGTCGGCCAGATCCTGGAGCGTCGAAGCGCCCCAGCTAACGCGGCAGTCACGCCGCCCATGGAGAACTGGAATCATGAAGCGAAGAAACCTGTTGCTGATCGCCGGTGCCGGCGTCGTCGCGGCCTGCAGCACCCCCGGCGAAGGTGCCGCCGACCCCGCGGCCAAGCGGCGCGAGATCGATGCGGCGGCCGACGTCGCGCTGGCCGATCTGTACGCCAGTGCCAAGGGCTCGCGCGAGCTGGCGGCCAAGGCGAACGGCATCCTGGTGTTCCCGAAGGTGGTGTCGGCCGGCTTCGTGGTCGGCGGCTCGTACGGGCAGGGCGTGCTGCGCAAGGGCGGCGCGAGCGTCGGCTACTACAGCGTCGGCGCCGGATCGGTGGGTCTGCTCGCCGGTGCCCAGACCAAGGCGATGTACCTCTTGTTCATGACGCCCGAGGCGCTGCAGAAATTCGAGTCGAGCCAGGGCTGGACCGTCGGTGCCGATGCCTCGGTGGTGGTGCTCGACGAAGGCGCCGCGGCGAGCGTGAGCACCGAGACCGCCAGGGCGCCGATCATCGGCTTCGTGCGCAGCACCGCCGGCTTGATGGCCAACTTGAGCCTCGACGGCACCAAGTTCAGCAAGCTCGCGCTCTGAGGCCCCGGGGTTCGCTGGGGTTGCGCCGTCCCGGGTGGCGGCGGTACAAGACCGGCATCCCCGCCGACGGCGGGGGTGAGACCGCGTAGCGCATGACCCTGAGCTTGTTCGCTCTGACCCGGCAAGGCTTCATGCCACGGCTGGCCGCGGCGGCGGCGCCGTGGACGTGGCCGCCCGAGCGGCGGCGCCGCGTTGCGCGGCAATGGCTGCGCGGCCTGGGCATCGCGTTGGCGACCCTGCTCACGACCTGGCTCGTGCTGTGGCTGGCGGTGCCGCCGCTGCTGAAGGCGCAGGCGCAGCAGCGGCTGAGCGCGCTGCTCGGCCGCACGGTGACGATCGGCCACGTGCAGTTCGCGCCGTGGAGCATGCAGCTCACGCTGCGCGACGTGGCGATCGCCGGGCCCGACGCCGCCGCCAAACCGCTGCTGCAAGTGCAGCGTGTTTTCGCCGACGCCGACTGGCG